>CALIRX010000067.1 GCA_938042055.1 uncultured Candidatus Saccharibacteria bacterium | reverse complement strand
ATAGTGATTTGTTATAATATAAAGTTATGAAAAATCTCGTTATCGTCGAGTCACCAGCCAAAGCTAAAACCATCGAGAAATACCTCGGCAAGGATTTTCACGTCTTGTCTAGCGTGGGGCATATTCGCTCGATTGTTAAAAAGACGAAGGATGGAACGCCGCCGATTGACGTGGCTAACGATTTTTTCGCAATCTATGAAGTTGATCCTGAAAAAAAGAAAGTTATCACCGAGCTAAAGAAAAATGTCAAGGCAGTTGGCAAGGAAAATGTTTGGCTCGCAACCGATGAAGACCGCGAAGGAGAGGCCATTGCTTGGCATTTGTGTAAGGTGCTGGACCTTCCTATTGAGACGACTAAGCGAATTGTCTTCCACGAGATCACCAAAGACGCCATAACTAATGCAATTAAGAATCCGCGAACTGTGGATATGAATTTGGTTCAGGCGCAACAAGCCAGGCAAATCCTTGACCGACTGGTTGGTTTTGAACTCAGTCCAGTCGTCTGGCAGAAGGTTCCTGGTGGAAAATCGGCTGGTCGCGTTCAGAGCCCGGCGGTGCGATTACTAGTCGAGCGCGAACGAGAAATTATGAAATTTGAGGGCAATTCTCAGTTCAAAGTTACTGCCATTTTTATTCACGACAATCAAGAATTCAAGGCCGAACTTAATCAAAAATTCGATACAGAAGAAGCAGCAAACGAGTTCTTAAATAGTCTGAAACCCGCCGAATTTATTGTTAGCGATATCTCAAAAACTCCTGGGACCAGAAATCCAGCGGCGCCATTTACCACGTCAACCTTGCAGCAGGAAGCCAACTCTAAGCTTGGCTTCAGCTCCAAAGCAACTATGGCCTCGGCGCAAAAATTGTACCAAGACGGAAAAATCACCTATATGCGTACTGACTCGGTGAATTTGAGCGGTCAAGCCATCGCGGCGGCCACCGATTTTATCAAGCGTCTTTACGGTCCAGATTACTCAACGGTTCGCAAATTTAAGACCAAATCCGCTTCCGCCCAAGAAGCTCACGAAGCCATTCGCCCGACAGACATTACCCTGGAGACTGCGTCTAATAACAGCTATGATCAGAAATTATACGACCTGATTCGACGCCGAACTTTAGCGTCGCAAATGTCGCCAGCGAAACTAGAAAAGACGACTATTACAATCGACATTAGGGGTGAAAAATTGCCAAAAAGCAAAAAGCCTGCTCAGTTTGAGGCGAAGGGCGAAGTCATTACGTTTGATGGATTTTTGCGCGTTTACGGTGGCAATAAAGATGAGCTTCTACCGAAGTTACAGTCTGGCGATGAAGTCAATTCTCACGACATTACGGCTCGTCAAACATT
>CALIRX010000066.1 GCA_938042055.1 uncultured Candidatus Saccharibacteria bacterium | reverse complement strand
CTGGACGTGGCGGGCCTGGAAGCTGGCGCCAGAGTGAGCGTTGAGGGGAAGCGCAATATTACCGACTTTGCCGTATGGAAATTTTCACCAAAAGACGCCAAGCGCGATATGGAGTGGGATAGTCCGTGGGGAGTCGGTTTTCCTGGATGGCATCTGGAATGTTCGACAATTGCCCGTGAAACGCTCGGTGATTCCATAGATATTCACGCGGGCGGGATTGATCATATTCCAGTACACCACACGAATGAAATTGCCCAAAGCGAGAGTTTGACTGGAAAACAATTTTCTCAGATTTGGCTACATAATAATCACATAAAAGTTGACGGCCGGAAGATGAGCAAATCACTGGGTAATATTATTACGCTGGAAGATATTATTTCGCGAGGCTTTAGTCCGATGGCGTTTAAGCTGGCAATTCTCAGCAAGCATTATCAAACGGAGGGCAATTTTACTTGGGAAATTCTGGAAGCAGCGGAAGCACGATTGAATCATTGGCGGGATTACGCGGTTCTAAGACATCAGACTCACGACACACTGGAGGACGACGATGATAAAGACGAGCAGGACGATTCGGTTTCGTTGCTAGCGGGATGTCAAGCGTTGGTCGAGAAATTGAATGATGATTTGGATACTCCGGGCGCACTGGCGCTGATTGATGAAGTATTTTCAAAGTTAGATCATACGCCGCTCGATAAGATTCATCGGCAGAGTTTGGTGCAGTTTATTGATGAGATTGACGAGATTTTAGGGCTGGATTTGGCTGAGTCCACGCCTGATATTACTGACGATTTGAAGAGGCTGATTATCCAGCGGCGTCAAGCACGCGCAGAGAAAAATTGGGAAGAATCCGACAGAATTCGCGATGAACTTCTTCAGGCTGGCGTTGCTGTTCGCGACACACCAAGCGGCAGCGTTTGGACATGGAAATAGCCCGCTGTATTCAACGGGCTATAATTTTTTCTGCGTCAACTAATCTTCGTTTTTCAATTTCTTAACTAATTTATTAAGCGGCTTTTCGTTTTCGACGCGGTTAGACTTGGCTTGCTCTAAGTAATTATCCAGCAAAACCTTAACGACGCCAGCGGCTGGAATAGCAACCAAACCACCCAATAGACCGCCGACATACAAACCAATTGTCACCGCAACCAAGACAGTCAGAGCCGACAACTCAACCTTCTTTGATTGGATGGACGGGGAAACAAAGTTGTTCTCAATCTGCTGGTAAATCACGAAATAAATCGCGTAAATAACGCCCGCTGTCATATTATTGAAGAATAATAGTAACGATATCAACGCGCCAGCAATCGTTGCGCCAAACATCGGAATTAAAGTCAACACAAACGTCGCCATAACGGTGAGCATTGCCAAATTTGAATTTATAACAGGGAATGTCAAGCTCAGCACAAACACCACGAAACCTGATAATATCGCATCGATTCCAGAAACCGTCAATTGCCCAGAAACATATCCCGTGATCACGTTATACATACGACCGACCAGCTTCTTATGACGCTCCATTTTTTCTTCGTCGTTGTATAATCCCCACAAACGCTTAACCCAAGTTGGACCCTCGAGAAGCATTAGAAATGACAGCACCAGCACCAAGAATAGCGAGCCCAAGAATGACGCCAAAGAGCCAACGCTGGATAATAAATTCGTGCCAACGCTCGTAGCCCAAGACGAAGATTGCTGCTTAATGTTTTCCATCATCGAATCGACCTGCGGACGCAAATTATTCTTATCAATAAAATCATTGACGCCACGCCACTGTGAACTTGCTTGGTCGATTATACTCGGAATGCTCTCGACAAATTTGGCGGATTGCTGGACAATTGGCGGAATAACAAACCATATCACACAACCCAAAAGCAAAACCAGCGTCGTATATGCCAGCGCCGTGCCGCCCAATCGGCTTTTCCCAGGCAATTTTTTAGCAATTGCCGCAACTGGACGATTCAATGCCAACGCCAAGAACAGGGAAATTCCCAGTAAAATCAGCGCGTCCTTCGCGGAATAAATTGCCAAACCAGCCAGACCAAAGCCCATCACGACTAGCCAAAATCGCACAAATGTTTTCGTGTCTATCTCTATACGTACTTTCATAATTAAACTTTACCAGCTTTTCGACGTGTCCGCAACGCCGACAAAGATAATTTACTATCATAAGACATTGCGCCGTAACGGAAAACGCGCACCGATAACCACATAACAAACACCGCTGTAGCGACCAAAATTGCCGTACCGAGCAAAGCTTCCCAAATTGGCAAATTGCCTATTGCGTTTCGTAATAACAATGGAATCGGCGCGGTGAATGGAAATAGCGATAAGAACTTAACGAAGAAATAATCAGGGAAGGAAACGAACGCCGTAATTCCGTAAAATGGACCGATGAATAGCATAATCACAATTCCGAACCACTGGCTGGCTTCTTTGGCGGTCGGCATCATCGCGCCCAAAGTCACCAACATTCCCGTAAATAAAGTGAAGCTGGCTGAGAAAATTATGATCGCCAGACCAATTCTCACAGGATCAAACACGAGCGTGCTCAAGTCCAGATTAGGCAATTGCAGCTTCGAGCCAAATGCCAAATAGCCCGCCAAAACTGGCAAAACAATTACCAAAATCTGAATCAAAGCCAACACCATCAAAGACAGAATTTTACCCGTAATCAAAGTGTCAGTTTTAACGGTCGTAAGCAGCATTTCCACTGTGCGATTTTCTTTTTCCTCGGTGGTGCTAATAAGCATTTGATTACCAAAAATGCTGATAAGAATGAACAAAACAACCAAAAACATTCCCGGTACAATCATCTCATTAATGCCGCCATGCTCTTTTCCGTCCAGATATGTGGTTGATGACAATTGGACTTTGTCGCGTAGAATTGCAACTTGCGCTGGACTGATGCCGCTTGCTACTGATTGGCTCAATAAGCTCTGCGCCACCGCGCTGTATTTTCCGTTTTGGAATAGCCCAACATCTTTACCGTAAACTTCAACCTTTTGCTTACTCAAATCCTTTGGAAAATAAATATACGCATCAACCTTATTATTTTTTACGTCGTCAATTCCAGATTCTTTCGACTTGGCGGTTTTGGCTTTAATTGCCGCCAGTAATTCTGGCTTCACCAACTTCGAATCGTCCGTGACTTCCAGTGAAAATTCTTGCTTTTCCAGATTTTTTGACGCTTCAATAGTCGTGCTTTGCGACCAAAACATAATGCCATACAGCACGCCAATCAACAGAGGAAAACCCAAAGCCGTCAGCCAAAACGTCGGTTTTTTCAGTGTTCTAAGCGTTTCAAATTTGAAAACCGTCCCCAAATTATGCATTTTACTCATCGCTCAACTCCTTCGCTTCGCCGCCGTAAACTTGGAC
>CALIRX010000065.1 GCA_938042055.1 uncultured Candidatus Saccharibacteria bacterium | reverse complement strand
CCACGATGATGCTGGCGGCACGATCGGCGATGGCGTCGGCGAAAACCTCGCGCGGGTGTACCAGGCTGGCCGTCAACGTACCGATAGTCACCACCCGCTTGGCAATCAAACGATTCGCACCGTCCAGTGTCAGGCAAACAAAATATTCCTGCTTTTTGTCGCGAATGTCGGCCAGTAGCTCGACCGCCTTTTCTGGACTGTCGATGATTGGCTGGTCGCTGTCCAGCAAGTACCGCCGCGCCAGTTCCAAACTCGCCAAAATCACCGGGATTTTCGCTTCACCCAAACCAACCACACTACGCAGATCATCATACGAAACATCACCGCCCTTTTGACGCAAAATTTTCAGCACCTCGCGCGCAATCTTGCCGACATCGGCCCGAGCATTACCGCTGCCAATAATCACCATCAACAGCTCCAAGTCGCTCAGCCGCGCCGTACCGTAACGTGCCAACTTCTCGCGGGGACGATCAATTTTCGGCTTGTCGAGCACTTTCATAGTTTCATTATATCAGGCTTTAACCATTCATCAGCTGCCAATCTTCGCGCTATCATTTCGCGCAGCCCTATTTATCGCTTACACCACGCAAAGATCATCAGCTATTCGGAATCGCTCTAGCTTGTCGACCGCGCGCCACACACATCGCCACCACCAACACACCAACCAGCCGCGATACCAATGATGAGTCATCCGCAGCCGATTGAGTCATTGTCACCAACCCCTCTTCTGGATTTAGCGGACTATCGTCTGACCATAAACCAGATGATGGATGGGTATTCATCAGCAAATCATCACCATTCGCGACACTTTCTTCGCCATTATAGACACAATCATCCAGAATATCGTTAAGTTCTGCTTGCTCTCCGGACAAGTTGATGCCTGATTTTATGTCACTAACATCCATAATTACACTTTCAATTTCATCATCACTGCGCAGCAAATCGCTTTTTTCCGATATTTTCACAAACTCCTCACGAAGCACGAGACATTCCTCTAGAATTTTCGTTGCCACCTCGTCCGACTCAACATCAAGTGTTGGCTCAATAATCGGTGAGGTGGAAATAATTACTTGTTCCACTGGCTCAGAGTCATCAGTTTCTTCATGCACTGTAATCGTCACTGCTTCAGCCGAAGACACTTCCGACTCTACTACTGGGGACTCCTGCCGTTCGATAAAGAAAACCGCATCCTCTTCAGCCCAAAAATCATTATCCTTACCATGACTACACTCTACCACCGTACCGCTATAGTCAAGTTGCTCAATTGACAAGACCTGTGTATCAGTGAAAATTTGATCCGCCGCCAATATGTCAATCTCCTCGTTTGGAGGATCAACCTTAGCTTCATCAACTATTGCGGTATCAACCAGCCGCTCATTATCAACAATGTCAGTCGATTCGACAGAATTATTATAATCCGGCGTCGCATCTATATTAATCTCGTTAGATTGAATGTATACTGGTGCTTTCGTACCAGAATTGTCAATTGGTACCGTAATCGCAGATTTATCCACCCCTACTGCATCAAATTGTGCTGCCAAGTGCTGCTGCTCGGAAATTGACGTAAAAGCACTTTCATCATTTTCTGCTTCTCGGCTCGGCTCAGACTCTACAGCCTTAGCAGCAATCTTATTATCGCTAGCCGCAGGGTAAACAGTTTCATGTTCCAGCAAATTGCTATTATCATCAACGGTTTGAGTGTTCTTATCTATCACTATCGATACCGGCACATTTTCCGTCTTTGTCAGCGCATCTAAGGACTCTGGTGCCGGCTTCTTGCTGTCATTATGCACTGCGTCAGAAATAGAATCAATAATGTGCGGCTTCATCTCCACCGAAGGGCTGACCACCCCTATCTTCTCAATGCCCACATCCTCGCCCGAAGCTTCAACCGCCTGGTTAGTCGAAGTTTTATCTTCTCGTTCCTGCGGTATGAGTTTCTCAGTTGACTTATTTGTTTTAGTTGTCAAATCTATGGGCTTCGCCTCTGATACCACTGGCTCAGGTGCTTTTTTAATAATAGGCTCTTGATAATCGGTAGACTCTGAATATCCCGCCAACACCAATTCTCCGCGTCCATTTTCATCCAGACTATCGAAATCATCTGGAGCCAATAGTCTATCCAAATAGCTTTGTTTTGGTGTCATTTCCAACAAATTAGGAATCGCCTCTTCATCCGCAGAATTCATATCATCAGATACATTCTCCTGTCTTTCCGACTCCTGTTTCATGACTAACGCCTGAGGTTTTACGCACTGACTAAGAAATGGGCAGCCAACACATGTCGCACATGCCGTTTGACCAATTGACGCTGATACTTTCTCGGTAGAAGGTAACTCTGCTTCGCCGCTAGCTACCGCCACCAAATCAAACCGACCTACACCATCAGTCACTTCTTCACCAACACTAGACGAAAAATCCTCGCTAATATTGCCATCTCTCAGCGACAAAAACACACCAAAATCATCACCATCAATTACTGTCGATGATAATTCTGCTGTAGTCGTCACCCCAATCATTGCTCAAAAAACGTCTCCGTTGAAATTTTCAATTCACTTACACCGGCGGCGGATAATTTTTGCCAAACATCTCTAACAAACGGCAAACTTCCACAGACCAAAAAATGCGCATCTTCTGGCGTTTCATGAACAATTTTTTCCACATTAAATCGACCGTTAAACCAACCATCTTTTTCTTCAATCTGCTGGCGAGTACTAAACTTCTTCACTTTAATATTTGACGCCGCTAGCTCATTTTCAAAAACCATATATTCTGGCGATTTTTGACTAAAATATAAAAACGTCGGCTGGCTAGAACTTGCCATAACACTCCAAATTGGACTAAGTCCGCAGCCCGCAGCAATTCCAACCAAAGGACTTTCTGTTTGCGGATTAAAATCGCCATAAGCGTGGCTGATTTGCAATTTATCGCCAACATTCCGTGAACATAAATAGCTAGAAAATTCACCGCCAACATTCTTCACGGTAATCGACATTAGCTCATCATCAGGAATAGAAGAAATACTATAAGCCTTCCCTTCACGCACGCTACTACCATCAATAAAAACCGTAATATATTGTCCGGCGATAAAGTCGAACGGTCGCGCAAAATATAACGTCTTCACTTCAGGATTTTCCTGACGGACGCGCACAATTTCAATCTCTAATGAATCACGCATTCTCCAACGTACCTTTCCATTATTTTCTGAGCTTCTCTAAATTCTTCGTCAGTAAAAGTGTGGTAATTCGCAAACTTTGGACTAATTGTCGTGCCAGTGCGAAAATGTTGCAAGGCAAATCTCTTCGCGCCCTTAACTAGCTCGCCAATCTTCTCAAAATCGCTAACTTCCAATTGCTCGCGGACAATTGTCGTACGGAATTCGTGATCAATTCCCGAATCAATCATCAACCGAACATTCTCCTTAATCGCTTCCAAATCAATCGGTCGCGCCGCAATTTCAACATACTTTTCCAGCGGACCTTTTATGTCCATCGCAATAAAGTCAATTAGCCCTTCTTCGACCATTCCGCGAACTATATCTGGATGCGTGCCGTTGGTATCCAACTTAATATCAAAACCAAGTTCCTTAATCATCCGACATAACTCCGGCAAATCTTCGTTTACCGTTGGCTCACCGCCAGAAATCACCACGCCGTCCAGTCGACCAACTCGCGATTTTAGAAATATCATCACTTCATCAACTGGAATACTCGGCGCCAATCGTTCAGGTAATACCAATTCAGGATTATGACAATAGCCGCACCGCATATTGCAACCAGAGAGAAACAGAGCTGCCGCCACGTGCCCTGGATAATCCACGAGCGACAGCTTCTGAATTCCACCAATTGACACCTTAAGCTGCCGCGACGGCGCTAAGTCGCTGGTGTTCGGTGGCATTGTCATAATGTTCCCTCATTTCAAATTCCGCTTGCTTACCCTTATTCCATTGAGAAACTGGACGCAAGAAACCAACCACGCGTGAGTAAACTTCAGTCGCTTCACCACACTTTGGGCATTCTGGATGTTCACCAACAATATAGCCGTGATTCTTACAAATTGAGAAGCTTGGACTGAACGTGAAGTATGGCAATTTGTAATTTTCACAAATCGTTTTCACCAATTTTTTCAAAGTTTGCGGATCGTCCATGCGCTCGCCCAAGAAGAAGTGAATCACCGTGCCGCCCGTGTACTTGGTTTGCAAATTGTCCTGAAGATCCATCAATTCAAACAAATCGTCCGTGTAATTAACTGGCAAGTGGCTAGAGTTGGTATAGAACGGACATTTAACTTCCGCACCAATTCCGTTGGCAAAATGCGCTCGATCTGGGAAGCTGGCTTTATCAAGTTGTGCCAATCGATACGTCGTGCCTTCAGCTGGCGTTGCTTCAAGATTATAATTATTGCCAGTTTCCTTCTGATATTCCACCAAACGATCGCGCATAAAATCAAGCGTTTTCTCAGCAAAAGCTTTACCTTTTT
The DNA here is from genome assembly GCA_938042055.1 of uncultured Candidatus Saccharibacteria bacterium. Lineage (GTDB taxonomy): Bacteria > Patescibacteriota > Saccharimonadia > Saccharimonadales > Saccharimonadaceae > Nanosynbacter. The sequence continues at coordinate 7,558 of CALIRX010000065.1, read as the reverse complement.
CCGTGCCAATATCAACGCCCAGCAAATTGAGCGCCGCCTCGTTCGTGCCGATCAAACCAATAGTTGAAAAATGGTTCTTCCAATATTGATTGAAACGCTGTTTAATGTTTCGCAAATAAAACTTGGTGTACGGATACAAATTGGCGTCGGTCAATCGCTCCAAAACTTTACGCTTGGTTTCCAGGCTGTCCTTTGCCATATCCATAAGTTCAGCCAGCCCCTTAAAGAATTCTTTTTCGTTCTTGGATTTTAGCGCCAGTCGTGGCAAGTTTATCGTTACCACACCGACCGAACCAGTCATTGGATTTGAACCGAACAAGCCGCCGCCACGATATTCCAATTGACGATTATCAATGCGCAATCGACAGCACATTGAGCGCGCATCTTCTGGGTCCATATCAGAATTGATGAAGTTTGAGAAGTACGGAATGCCGTATTTAGCGCTAGCTTCCCACAAACTTTCAATCACTGGATTATCCCAATTGAAATCCTTGGTGATATTAACCGTTGGAATTGGAAAGGTAAACACGCGACCATTAGCGTCGCCCTCAGAAAGAACTTCCAACAGCGCCTTATTCAGCATATTCATTTCTTCTTGATATTCGCCATAAGTCGTGTCCTGCATTTCGCCACCAATAATCACTGGATTATCTGCCATGTGTTTTGGACATTCAAGGTCAAGTGTAATGTTGGTAAACGGCGTTTGAAAGCCAACACGAGTCGGCACGTTGACATTAAAGACGAATTCTTGAATAGCCTGTTTTACTTCCTCATAGCTCAATTTGTCGGCACGAATAAACGGAGCCAACAACGTATCAAAATCGGAGAAAGCCTGCGCACCAGCCGCTTCGCCCTGTAATGTATAAAAGAAGTTTACGACTTGACCAAGTGCTGATCGGAAATGCTTAGCTGGCTTAGAGGCAACCTTACCAGCAACGCCAGTAAATCCTTCTTGTAACAAGTCAGTCAAATCCCAACCAACACAATAAACGCTTAGCAAGTTAAGGTCGTGAATATGCAAGTCGCCTTCTTTATGAGCCTTTCCAATCTTCGATGTATAAATCTTATCCAGCCAGTACGTCTTCGTAATTTCCGCTGAAACATAGTTATTCAAACCCTGAAGGCTGTAGCCCATATTAGAGTTTTCATTAACTTTCCAGTCCAAATTTTCCAGATATTTATCAATCAAATCAACGTGTATATTAGAGGTAATTTCGCGCAATTTTTTATGCTGATCGCGGTAAATAATGTACGCTTTTGCAGTCTTCTTAAACTTAGAGTCAATCAACGCATCCTCAACAATATCCTGAATATCTTCAACGCTTGGTAGACGCTTTTGGTTACGAGTTTCCAAAACGCCCAAAACTTTGTCAGTCAATTCAACTGCTTGAGCGGCGTCAAATTCACCAGTTTCCAGTCCCGCCTTTTCAATTGCTTTTTCAATTTTTTTCCGATCAAATTTAGCGGTTCGACCATCGCGTTTTTTAATTGATTTATACATTCCCCCTCCTTATTTATAAAAATAGCAAACCAGCCCAACCTCTCCAGTGGGCGCATGTTGCAAAAAACGTTATTTATTTTCTAAAACACCATATGTAGTGCTTAATATTGAATATACACGCGATATATAGCGTCTGTCAATGAAAGTACATTGTATTATTTACATACGAGACGCGGAAGTATTTGCTCCCTCTGATAATACCAAAACGTCGCAGTGAATCAGATCGACAATTTCTGTCTGAGACAGCTGTTCACCGATTCGCTGCTCGTCTGGTACATTCAAAACATCTTGATCTTTCCACCACTGGCGCATTTCTGATTCGCCAAATTCATGAGCGTTTGGCTTGGTAGCGTGGCGGCGCACTGTTTCCTCAAACGATACGTCAAAATAATAAATCAGTTTTTCACCCTGAAAATCATCCAGCAGCCGGCGCAGCATCGCGCCGTATTTTTTATTGCTCAAAATACCCTCCAAAATTACCGTATAACCAACGTTATTGCCATACATACATAGATCGTAAATCAGCTGAATCGCCGGATTGCTTTCGCTATCTTTCACGCGCAGTATTTCCCGGCGCACCACATCCTGTGACACCAACATCGTGCCGTAGCCTAGTTGACGCTGGAGTAAGCGCGCCGTGCTGGTTTTGCCGCAACCAGAATTACCGCGGAGAATGATTAGCGGATGAGAGGCCGTCACATACGCTCCAGTAAATCGTAAGCAGCAGCCGCTGATAACGCCTGCATTTGACGAAGATTATCACCCGGCTTGAGTGGTGGCTTGAGGCTACGTGTAAGGAAAAATCCGACAAATGACGCCAGCATTTCCGCGTTCAACTCACCCAGCCACGGCGTTACGTCATGACCATGGCGCGCCATATCAACCAGAAATTCTGTCGCACCAGATCCCTGAGGCACATAGGAAGCCCAATTCCAGTCAACCAACTTCAACTCGCCAGTTTGCGGGTTAAATGCCAAATTGTCACTACGAACATCCGAATGATTAAAGCAATCTTCCGTCTGCTTGGCAAAATTTTTAGCGCGCACCGAAATATCAATCAACTCATCGCGCTTTTCTAACAGCTCAATTATAGCCTGACAACGCCGCTTATTAATATTCAACTGATTTGGCAATAGTTTTTGATAATTATCAATCAACCGACGACGAATATCAGCGTCAGCAATAATCTGATCAATCCCATCATCTAAGCCAAGTTCTCTCGCCGCAAACGGTTGTAATTGCAATTCTTCAATTAGCTCCTGCGGCAATTTTATTTTTTCCAACTCTCGAACCGCGGTTATCACCGTCGAAATATAACGTTCCGCGACAGAGTTATCCGTCGGAGGTTGCCACAACCACCCATCTGACGAAGCGTAACTGCTCGTCATCAACACGTAACCGTCATCAGCCAATTTAGTCCAATCAGCAACATATTGCGGATAAGTTTTCTGTAACAAACGCGTTACTGCATAATCTTTTTTTAGCCAGCCTAATTCCCGCTCGCCCTCATCCGACAATAAATTAGCATCAACTTCTTTAACGAAAATTGTTCGACCGCCAGATGACACTAACGCTCGACGATTAAGCGAAAAGCCACCACTTACTGGCGTGATCCGTAATTCAGACGAATCAACGTTTAGCTCCGTCGCCGCACATTGCAAGGCTCTGTCGGTTAATAATTTATCGTGATCTGGCAATGTTCCCATGCATAGATTATAGCACCAGACAACTTAAATCCGCTTAGTAAATATCATTACTCTATTATTACGAGTTTGGGAATTTTTTATCCATTCCCCAGCGCAAGTCATCAAATTCAGACCCTCAGATACACCATCAGCTGGCCGAATAAAACTATTCATATCCACATCAGATAATTTAACTGTTTGTTTTTTTATCACCTGATAACGTAGTATTTTACCGTCGCCACGCTCGACACTAATCGTATCACCGGCATTCAAAGACTCTAGCTTATTAAAAACTCCACCTGAAGTTGTACCCGACGCATGCCCAATAATTATTGATGCGCCTAACTGACCTGGCTTAACACTGCCGGTATACCATCCAGCATCAAAGATGTTGACAGGTGACTGCATTGAACCGTCCGAATTGACGCTCATTTGCAAAACCCTAGCCTTAACCCCCAACTTCTCAATAGTGATGACTCGCGGCAAATCTGCAGCAACCCTATATTTGGCAATCGCATCATTAGACACTTTAGTTTCATCTTTACCTTCACTACTTCTACGATCATTAGAATCATCGCTGCGTGCCGTTACTGGCGCCCCATTAACGGCGTTCTTTATTCGACTATTCAACAGCCAAGAGTCAACAAACGAATATATCGAGATTGTCAAGAGAATAACTGCAATTACGCCAGGAAGATTTTTACGAAAATTACCGCCTAAAATATTTCGCAAAGATTGCTTAATATATCTCTGCTTACTACCCCGAAAATCGCCGATAATCACAGATTCTCCGTAGACATCTAGCAAGCGGGCTGCTCGAGTCAGTTTTTTATTAATTAGCGTAGGTTTCTTTGATTTTATACACTGCAGAGGCTGTTTTGTCTTAGTCGACACAGAATGATGAGCAATATCCGCAGTATGCTTCATATTCACACTATCAGTCACATTTACAACAATATCACTCATCAGCCTGCGTCGCGGTACAACCACTCGACCCCTAGCCTTTGGCGGTGTCTGTAAATTGCGTATATTTCGTTCTCCCCGTACCATATCTACCTCATTGTAGCCAACAGGCACGCTCTGCGTCAAACCGCTTATGGCGTGCCTGTCGATTTTTTAAGCCTTTACTTCGGCTCTTTACTTCTTACTAAGACTCTTTCGTTTTGTTACGAATAGCAGAGCGGCTGCTGAAGCTACTCCAGCTATAGCCCCAATCAAATTAACAGACAATTTTTCACCACCTGTATTTGGAGCTTTTGGAGCTTTTGAGTCATTCTGTGCCGTCAGTACAACATCATTACCGTCACCGCCAACATAACTAATCTTGAAGGTTGCACCGCTTACGGTTACTTCTGCACCTTCCGGTAAGTCCTTAAACGTTCCCTGGACAGGGTTAGTGCCGTTATTACTAATGATCGTAAAGGTATCACCCTTCTTAATAACACCACCAGCCAAGTATGTCAAATCAAGCTTCGACTGAGCGTCAATATAAACATCATGTGCAACAATCTGATCATAGTGATCTTTGTTTAAGATTTCCGCCTTATATACACCGGTATTCTCTAGAGAGAAGTCTCCCAATACAGTAATTTTACCTGGTGAATTACCCGGAGCAACAATACCTGATACATAAAGACCCTTTACCGTGGCATCACCGCCAAATACACCACCTTCACGAACGGTCACATAAGAGCGACTGCCATTCAGTAAAATTGTTTCACCTTTTTTAACAATCACAGACTCATCAGGTTTGTCGCCGTCTAGTTGTATTGTTTTAGCCTCGTTAGTATAGCCAATTTGACCATTCGGCGTGCCACTGGTATTATTTGAAGACTCAACTAGTACTGTACCTTCATTATCTTTATGAGCAACCAGCTTACCAGGGCCGCTAAGTTTACCTGTGATTTTTAATGTAGTATTTGAACTTAACCGATACTCAACATCACCATTAAGTGTAATGTCGCCAGACAGAACAGTCGTTACGTTCGGCATATCACCGCCACTGCCTTGACAATGTATTCCATGAGAAATCATCGAGCCATTTTCAAAAGTGATTTTACTAGAACTTGTCTCATTGCTATAATAACTAATCTCTAACTGGCCTTTATTTTTAACCAAGATACTATTAGCGCCAGCTAGTGACACACTAGCATTTTCTCCGACAATTTGTTCTGCGGCTTTTACATAATAACTTATACTATCACATCCAGCATTAGCAACCTCAAAACGGCTTATCGTCGGTTTGCTGTCAAATCCTCCATCAAATCCATTCGATTTCAGTCTTGACAGGCCAGTGACAGAGCCAGTAACATAAACTTTAGGGGTTTTATGCTTATCTTTACTATCGCTACTGGTATGATCTCCAGTAAATTCAGCATCTGACGTAAACCGCATCGTATCAATATTATATCTAGCACACGACTTATCGTCAGGAAGACTATCCAGCTTTTTAACCTCTAATCCTGACAGAGCTACTGTTAAATCGTTCTGAATTTTTATAGCAGTAGAGCCCTCAACGCAAGTAAATACCAACTTAGAACCTTCTGTTGGTACTTGACCTTCTTTCCAGTTGCCTGCCGTTGACATTTTATGGTCGCCAGCTGAGCCAGTCCACGTAAATGAAGCTGGCGCAGCACTTACCGGCGAATGAAGCGCCACTATGCCAACAATAGCCGCCACCGACGCGGCGCCGATTATTTTAGTATAAGAAACACCCATTTTGTTTCCCTCCCATACACGTTTGTGTTTTAATTTAATTTGTGACTTCACAATATCATTACTAAATGAGCTTTACAAGCATAATTGTATAAAATACAACAAAAAACTATACATTCTATCTGTTATTAATTTGGAATGGCTAGTATAAATTCCGCGCCAGCTGACGGCTGGCTTTTGATGCGAATAATATAACCACAGCGATCTGCCAAGGTTTTAACAATTGCCAGCCCCAAACCATAGCCCGACGCGTCGGTTCGAGTCCGTGCTGCGTCTGCACGATAAAATCTCTCGAAAATGTGTTTTTGATCATTTGACGAAATGCCCGGTCCGTTATCTTTAACTATAAATTCCACAGAACTTTTATTCAAAACAACCTGAATCTTCACTTCACCAACCTTTTGTGGCGCGTATTTAATAGCATTGTCCACCAAAATTGATAAAATCTGACGAACCGCATTTACTTGCAAAGTTACTTTTTGACCATCTGGAATATTATGAAAAATCTTAACTTGCTTTGCTTTTGCAACCTGAGAATATTGCCTTATGACCTCTTTAATAATTTCAGAAATATCAATTAGCTCTGGATCATTCAAAGCATTTTCCGATTTCGCCAAATCCAGCAACGAATTGCTAAGATTAGCCAGTTTTTTAATTTCCTCAACGTTTTGACTCAAAACCTGACGAGCTTTTTCATCGGTCAGCACACGCTTACGCATCGCTATTTCATTACTCAAAAGCAACGCTGCCAACGGAGTTCTTAGCTCGTGGCTGGCATTAGACACAAATTGGGCTTGCTGCTCAATTGACCGTTCAATTGGTGCCAACGTTCTTCGCGCCAACACTAGACTCAACCAATATCCAAACACCAACATCGCACCATTTAACGCAATTAAAGATATTACCACCATTTCGCGTGTTTCATTGTCGCGTCGCTCCAACCGATGATGAAATTGATCTTCGATATCCGCTGATTGCTTAATATGGTCATCAGGCGGCAATTCTCGGTTAAGTTGTGTCGAGGTAACAGCATAAATAATCACACTAAATACCAACGATAACGTCATAATCACAGCCAAATAACTCAGTGCTAGTCGCTTGACGCGTCGCTGTTTCATGATTTTTCCTCCAATTTATAGCCAAAACCAGAAACCGTGTGAATTAATTTCGACTTAAATGGCTTATCAATTTTTCGTCGCAAAAACATAATAAATAGCTCAACATTATTCGGTAATACGTCCGCATCAAAATCCCAAACGTGCGATATAATCTGTTCTTTCGATAAAACCTTACCTTTGTTCCGCATCAAATATTCCAGAACACCATATTCCTTAGCGGTCAAGTTAATCTCCTGCGAAGCTCGCGTTACTTTTTTCGAGCTTGGATCAAGTTTCAAATCGCCCACCTGAAGAATTTCCTCTAATTTCTCATTCGGCCTACGAAGCAACGCCCTTATGCGAGCCAATAGCACATCAAAGCTAAACGGCTTAGCTAAATAATCATCCGCCCCTGTGTCCAAACCTTCAACAATATCACGCTCCGCATCACGCGCAGTCAACATTAAAATCGGCGTTTTATTACCATCATTTCTCAGGGCTCGACAAACTTCATAGCCATTCATTTCTGGCAACATTATATCCAAAATAATAACATCATA
>CALIRX010000064.1 GCA_938042055.1 uncultured Candidatus Saccharibacteria bacterium | reverse complement strand
GCAATTCGTCGCGAGCTGGAAAAATATTCTGAATCATTAGCGGAGCGTCCAGAGATAATAGCATTAACCAAATGCGAAGGTTTGGATGATGAGATTATTGCTATGCAGTCGACTGCCCTTCAAAAAGTAGCTAATGGCGCGCCGGTCGTGGCGATTTCTTCCCAGACGCACGACGGAGTAACTGAGCTTCTACGAATGTTGCGTGATGAGGTTGCTAAATATCGAGAGCGTGAAGCTGAGATTGTCGATGAAAAAGAGGAAGATTTGCCGACAATTTCGTTGGACGATCAGGTTATTTCTGACGCTTGGTCTGTAAGGCGAGTTTCTGATGCTGAGCTTAATGAAACTGACGATGAAGATGAGAAGATTGAGTTTATTGTTGCGGGCGCTAAGATTGAAAAATTTGCTCGTCGGACTAATTTTGATCAGTTTGAATCTGTTAATCGCTTGCGAGATATTATGCGAAAAATGGGAATTACTCACGAATTGTTGCGTCAGGGGGCGATTGGCGAAAGCTTGATTCAGATTGGCGAATCTATGCCGTTTACGCTGGTCGAGCAATAGATTTTTAATTGCGTAAATTAGCGTGAGCTTGATGATATAATGTAAATATGGCGCAAACATTTTTCTTCTATGATCTTGAAACTAGCGGTCTTAATCCTCGACAAGATCGAATTATGCAATTTGCCGGTCAGCGAACCGATATGGATTTGCAGCCAATTGGTGAACCATATAACATTCTCGTGACGCTAAATGACGATACGCTGCCGAGTCCTGATGCGTTGATGGTGACGGGCATAACGCCGCAAAAAACTGTCGAAGAAGGCTATACTGAGGCTCAATTTGCGCGTATGCTAAGTGAGGAAATATTTACGCCTGATACGATTGCTGTTGGATTTAATAATATCCGTTTTGACGACGAGTTTATTCGTCATTTGTTTTGGCGAAATTTTTACGATCCATACGAGTGGGCTTGGAAAGATGGTCGATCCAGATGGGATTTATTGGATGTGGTGCGCTTAACCAGAGCGCTTCGACCTGAGGGAATTGAGTGGCCAATTGACGATAAAGGTGAGCCGAGCAACCGCTTGGAGCTCATCACGAAAGCCAACGGAATAGAGCACGAGAACGCGCATGATGCGCTGGCTGACGTGACCGCGTTGATTGCTGTAACTAAATTGATTAAGCAGAATCAGCCGCAAATGTACGACTATTTACTGAAGATGCGCGATAAGAAATTGGTGCAGAAACTGGTGAATGTCGACGATAAAAAACCTTTTGTTTACGCGAGTGGTCGATATGATAAAGAATTTGCCAAAACGACCGTGGCTTTTCCGCTAACCACGAGTCGAAATGGTGGCGTGATTGTTTATGATTTACGCTATGATCCGACGCCGTTTGTTGATCTGAGCGTTGAGGAATTGTCGGCGAAGATATTTGCAACGTGGGAAGAAAGGCAAGCTGAGGATTTCGTTAAATTGCCAGTTAAGGAATTACAATATAATCGTTGCCCGGCAGTTTCGCCGCTTGGTGTGTTGACTCAGGGCGATGGCTGGAAGAAGATTTCTCTGGATACAGAAACTGTACAGAAGCACCAAGATATTTTACTTTCTCATCCAGATTTTGCTGAAAGGTTGCGTAGTATATTTGAAAATAAGCCAGAGTTTAAGAAAATGACCGATCCAGAAGCGCAATTATACGATGGGTTTTTGGATAATAGTGATCGAGTTCGCGTTGAAGCTGTGCGTAATGCTGACGAGCGCGAATTGGCTGACTTTCATCCAGATTTTCAGGATGAGCGATTGTCGCCACTATTGTTGCATTATAAAGCGCGAAGTTTTCCTAATTTGCTTAGTGAAGATGA
>CALIRX010000063.1 GCA_938042055.1 uncultured Candidatus Saccharibacteria bacterium | reverse complement strand
GACACTCCAGTCGAGTTGGACGCCCTGCAGGTTAAAAAAGTTTAGCTTGCAATTTTAAGCATTTTTCGATATAATATTCGAGTTACGCACTACAAACTATAAGGAAGAACTATGGCAAAGAAAATTATTGGTAATTTGAAATTACGCATTCCAGCCGGTCGAGCAACAGCAGGTCCTCCAGTGGGATCAACGCTTGGTCAGTGGGGATTAAACATGATGGACTTTATCAATCCATTCAATGATGCTACAAAAGACATGATGGGTAAGGACGTAATTGTTCACATTCAAGTTTACGAAGACCGAACATTTACTTGGAACTCACTTGGTCAGCCAGTTGACGATATGATTCGCGAAAAAGCTGGCATCCAAAAGGGTAGCGGCAAACCACACTCAGACAAGGTTGGTAAGATTACTCGCGCACAATTGCAAGAAATCGCTGAGGCGAAAAAAGACCAATTGAACGCAATCGACATCGAAGGCGCAATGAAAGTTATCGCCGGATCAGCACGCTCAATGGGCGTTGAAGTCGTCGACTAAGCTACAGAACTTTTAACAAATAGCCCCGGACTTCTCGGGGTTATTTTATGGTAAAATAAATGATTGTGAAGAATATTTTAGACGACAGTGTAATTTCCGCGCTTCAGAACGAGCAATTGATAATTGCTAAAACTGACACGATTTACGGAATATTAGCCGCAGCCAATTCAGAAAAAGCCGTCGAGAAATTATACGAAGTTAAGCGACGCCCTTTGGATAATCCGGTTATTATTTTGGTTGCGGATATTGACGATATTCCTAATCTCACGCCGTCGATCAAACACAAATATCAAGAAATCTCCAAAAATAAACCAACAACAATCGTCACCAAAGTGAGTCCTAATTTTCTGCCACATCTTCCGAGGAACGGCGGAACATTGGCATTCAGAGTTGTGCCAGAATCTCCGTTGGCAGAGTTAATTCGAACCGTCGGTCTTTTGGTCGCGCCCAGTGCAAATCCGTCGGGAGAAGAACCAGCAAAAAACATCACTGAAGCGATAAATTACTTTCATGAATTAGTGTCGATTTATGTCGATTCTGGAGAAGTCGCCGACGCTCAACCGTCGCAAATTGTCCGAATCAATGAGGGTGGGGAAATTGAGTTTTTAAGAAGATAATTCTCGAATAATTGCCAAATAAAAAAGACTTCCTCTGAATTACGGGGAAGTCTTTTTGTGCGAGTTACTTCACAAACGGATGTGCAATCTCCAAATCTGGGTGTTTTTCTGCAATTCTCAGCAGCTCGTTGTACTTGGCAATTCGCTCTGAACGCGACATCGAGCCAGTCTTAATTTGACCCGTACCCAAACCGACCGCCAAGTGAGAAATCGTTACGTCCTCCGTCTCGCCAGATCGGTGGCTCATCACCGTATTCCAGTCAGCATTCTTCGCCATCAAAACAGCCTGAATTGTCTCGGTCAACGTGCCAATTTGGTTCGGCTTGATTAAGATCGCATTGCCAGCCTTTTCTTCGATTCCGCGCTTCAATCGCTCGACATTCGTCACCAAAAGATCGTCGCCAACCAATTGCGCAAAATTGCCCAAATCAGCCGTCATTTTCTCCCAATCTTCCCAAGCTTCTTCATTCAATCCATCCTCAATCGAGAGAACAGGGACGCGCTCCAACAGGGCTTTATACGTGCGAATCATTTCATCAGCCGACAGAATTCGGTGTTCGGTTGCCAAGTTATATTTGCCGTCCTTATAAAGCTCGCTCGCTGCAACGTCCAGCGCAAAACCAAAGTCCACGCCTAATTTATAGCCAGCCTGTTCAATGGCGCGAGATAGCAACAAAATAGGCTCCATATTACCATTCCTGACATGAGGTGCGTAACCGCCTTCATCGCCAACCGTCGTAGGATATCCTTCGTCTTTCAGGATTTTTGCCAACGCGTGAAAAACTTCCGCGCTCATTCGAACCGCGTCCGCAAAAGTTGCCGCGCTAGTTGGAATAATCATATATTCCTGAAAATCAGTCGCGCCCAACGCATGCTGACCGCCGTTCATCACGTTGATCATCGGCATCGGCAGGCACATTGCAGGATTTCCAGCTAAGCTATTGACGTATTGATACAACTCCACGCCACGCGACTTAGCGGCAGCTTTCGCCACAGCCAGCGACACCGCCAAAATCGCATTTGCACCCAAATGCGCCTTATTCGGCGTACCGTCCAGACTCTTCATTTTTTCGTCAATCGCAGCTTGATCAAACGGATTAGAACCTTTCAAAGCCTGCGCAATTTCACCATTGACATTTTCGACCGCACGAAGCACACCCTTACCGCCGAACGCCAACTCGCCGTCCCGAAGCTCAACAGCCTCGAAAGAGCCAGTGCTTGCGCCAGACGGAACAGCCGCACGCTCAAACGAACCGTCACTCAAAGTCACGTCCGCCTCAACCGTCGGATTTCCACGCGAATCTAAAATTTGCCTTGCTTGTATGTTTGTAATTGTTATATCCATAATTACTATTTTATCAAAAACAGCAATTATATGTTAATCTTCATTTTTCTTCTTGCGCTTTATTATCACTGGCTCACCGATTTGTGGCTTACCCGAATCTGACTTAGACATTTTAGGACTATTACATATAACGACGCACACATCCTGAGAATCATCAGACCCTTTAAGAGATAAAGGCCCTTTGCATTTATCAGTAGACCTTGCGATTTCTTCTTTTGCTATCTTAGTTTCTTCCTCCCACTCATTAAACTTTTCGATAGCCATTTCACGAAGACACTCAGCCACTTTATCTCCATCAATCGCTTTTTCATCAGTCAATATCATAACTTTATCACCCATAGCCGCTATCGCAAGACATTTTGCAGAATTTCTGAGATCATCTAAATCTTCCCGTATAGCCGTTACTCTCGGGCAAAATTCACATTGTGGCGGGACGGGCATATCGTCATCTTCCTTCTCCTCCCAACTTACTATTTCCTCAGAATTATCTGGATTACTTAAAACTTCACTCATAGTACAAATATTGTACAATTATTTTCCATAAAATCAAACATTTGCCTCAATCTCTAAAAATATGGTATAATTTCACCATTATCAATCAATGTTGGGAGGCTGATTTGTTAAGATGACAAATTGCCGTTCGTACCACAGAAAGGATTTTTTATGGCAAAGAAAGCCGAGTTGCTAGAAAAAGCAGCAGAATTAAAACTATCAGTCAGCGAAAAAAACACAATCGCTGAAATTGAAGCAGCAATTGCAGAAGCTACAGACACAAGCAAATCTCACGACAACAAAGACAAAGACGTTGTTGCTGAGCGCGAAGCTACTGTCGCTAAGTCCGGCAAACGCAGCCAAAAAGCTCTTGACGAAGCCGCTGAAAAAGCAGAGAAGGAAGCTCGTAAGGAAGCTGGTGACACTACTCCACAATCAGACGACGCTGAAGCTCACGTAAAGAAAGGTCCAAAGCCAGTTACTCGTCCACGCTTGGAGCGCCGCGGTAAAAAGTATCAAGACGCTGCAAAAAACGTTGAAAAGAACAAATTGTACAGCTTAGACGAAGCTTTGAAGTTGGCTACTGAAACCAGCCCAGTCAAGTTCGACGCTAGCGTTGAAATCCACATCCGCCTAGGCGTTGACCCACGCCAAGCCGACCAAAACATTCGTTCAACCGTAGCATTGCCACACGGTACAGGTAAGGACGTTCGAGTTGCTGTTTTCGCACCAGAATCAGAGCACGCTGCCGCTAAAAAAGCTGGCGCCGACATCATCGGTGATGAAGAATTCCTAAGCCAATTGGACAAGGAAGAACTAAACTTCGACATTTTGGTCGCAACTCCGCAGTACATGCCAAAGCTTGGTAAATACGCACGTTTGCTTGGTCCACGCGGTTTGATGCCAAATCCAAAGTCTGGCACTGTCGCTACTGACGTCGCTAAAGCCGTTTCTGAAGCAAAAGCCGGAAAAGTTGAATACCGCGTTGATAAGCAAGCCATCGTTCACTTGTCAATCGGCAAAGTGTCATTCGGCGCTGAAAAATTGTCAGAAAACGCACGTGCATTCTTAACCAGCTTAAACTCCCAGAAGCCATCCAGCTTAAAGGGCGTTTATGTTAAGAGCGTTGCAATTGCCACAACTATGGGTCCTGGCATTAAAGTAGAGAACTCTCTGTAATCTTTATATTTCAGGCAATTAAATCCCGTCGATTCTGGCGGGATTTTT
>CALIRX010000062.1 GCA_938042055.1 uncultured Candidatus Saccharibacteria bacterium | reverse complement strand
TGTCAGTTCGCTCCATAGATGCGTATCTATGCTGATGAGTCGGAAACGACGAAAGTGAACTTTATTCAAACATCATCAATTGCGCAGACAAAACTTCACGCGTAATTTCGTCCGCACGTTCACCAATTAGCACAATTTTTGCTGGCTCTTCCGCCGCAGAATTAGCTATTTGAATCTGATTTTCCGTTGCCTCCAAATGATGCCGCGCGCCATTATCATCAATAAAGCAACCCTTCATTCGCCTGAGTTTATAAGCATCAAAAAGTTCCGGCCAAATTTTTTCCAGAGTCGCCGCAGCAATTTTCATACCAGAAACATCCAGCACCGCATACGTCGGATTATCTGGCACGACCAACTCGCCATCGTACGTATCAAAAAACGCCAACAAACCAGACGGCGTTGTCATTTTATTAATATCAAATTTACCTCGTGGCGCGCTCAATATTTTTCCGTAAGGCAGGGAGCTCAGCTTAGATTCATATTGTAGTCGCTCGTCGTCACTTAGCAAATCTTCTTTGGTTACTAAAATCATATCCGCCGCTTGCAACTCAATTTCATGCGCCGGCTCAATTCCACGCAAAATCTCATGTGCGTCAATAACATAAAAACTCTGCGCCAACTCATACTTATTGAATATTTGCGCATTAATCAATTTCTCAACCAAATTCATCGTTCGCGCCACGCCAGTAGCTTCGATAAACACTGGGGCGGGGGAATTGCGGCAAAAGTCGAGTAGCATCCGCGTCAATGCATGCTTCGACGAACAACAAACACAATCGCCAGCCAAAGTCGTCACAATATCCGCCAACTTTTCCAATCGATAACCGTCAACATTTTCATTAGCATATTCATTCTCAATCACCCGAGAACCCTTATAGTCACTTTGTTGCAATAAGAACTCAAGGACACTAGTTTTCCCAGCACCCAATGAGCCATTCACCAAATATAGCGGAACTTTATCGATAACCGCTCGCCCATCATCAAACGGCGCATTAATGCTAAATTCCAAATCATCGTCGCGTTTTGCCATATGCTTATTATACGTCATTTTCACAAGGTGATATACTAAGTCTATGAAAGTCATCTTAGCATTGGGAAATCCAGGCGAAAAATACACAAACACGAGGCATAATGCTGGGTTTTTGGCTATTGATAAATTTGCGTCAGAGAATAATGCAGTTTTTTGCAATAAGCCAAAATTTTCCGCCGATATCGCCGAACTCACTATTTCTGGGGAAAAAATCCTGCTAGTTAAGCCAACTACTTTTTACAACGAGGTCGGAATTTCCGCCCGAGCAATCTTAGATTTTTACAAATTGACATTGGATGATTTACTAATTATTCACGACGACACGGCGCTGGATTTTGGTAAAATTCGAACCCGCAAAGGCGGTCGAGACGCGGGCAGCAACGGGTTAAAATCCCTTCACGCTCACGTCGGCTCAGACTTTTGGCACATTCGTATTGGCACAGATAATTTACTTAGGCGCCAAGTTGGTGACGTAGATTTTGTCCTAGGCAAGTTCAACTCAGACGAGCAAAAGATTCTCCAAAGCTGGATATTGCCCGAATCAATTAACTTGGTCGAGAAGTTTATTAACGGAACTATCGAGCCGTTCAGTATAAAATATTAACCAGATTCTAGCGTCGTTTTCGCGGCACAATTTTTGAAGCACTGTTCTTCAACTGCTCTTCGGCTTGATGTAATTTTGTAGCCGCAGCTTCTTGAAGATTGATCGATCGAGCTTCCAATATACTGCTGCCGACCGCCAAACTCACGAATAATAAGCCCAAGCCACCCGTCGCCCATTCCGGCAATTCCAAGTGGAATAATTTGGCAATCATCATCACGCCGAGCGCCATAATTGCCCAGTGAGCGCCATTTTCCAAATATTTATATTTGCTAAGCGCGCCTGTTCGCAATAAATATACGGTTAGTGATCGAACCCAAATCGCTCCAGCGCCCAGCCCAGCCACGATTAGTAGCACGCTATTGGTGATGGCGAACGCACCAATCACACCGTCAAAACTAAAGCTGGCGTCCAGAACTTCCAAATATAACAAGCTAGCAAACGCCGCCCAGCCAGTTTTAATCTTAACGGATTTCGCATCATCTTCATGGAAAAATGACCCAAATAGCTCCAATCCGATATGCAACACAATTCCAAGCACTGCCGAAATCAGCACCAGAGATTTATGCGGCGCCTCGACCGTAAAATACAAAACAGCCGCCACGCTAAGCATTATGCACACCTTAAAATTCTCAAATCGCCCAGCCTTCGCCAAAATCGGCTCAACATGTCGCATCCAGTGAACACGCTTGTTGTAATCGATAAAATAGCTAAGCCCAATCATAATCAAAAACGCACCGCCAAATGCGTCAATCATCGGCGACGCCTCGTGCAGGATTTTGCCGTACTCAACAGGTTTATGTAGCGCCAGATTAACAACATCCATAAATCCGTGGCCGCTCGCAATCATCACAATAGCAATTGGCAATATAAATCGAACAACAAACACCGCCACAAATATACCAGCCGTCAGGAAGACTTTCTGCCAGATTTGACTCATTCCCGCCAAAACCTTGCTATTTATCACCGCGTTGTCGAAGCTAAACGTAACTTCCAAAACCACCAAAATAGTGAATAGCCAAAGACCGCTAACGCCCATATGGCTAAAAATCAAACTGCCCAGACCTAAGGTTAATAGGACCGAAAACCAGAAAATCCGAAACGGATGATGTGAATGTAAAAGATGCTTCATATTGATTTAGTATAGCATAAGCATGGAGTATAATTTTATATATGGCACAAAAATCGCCAGATGGTCGCATAAAAAAGTTTTTATCAGCCAACAGCGAATTGATCGGTTGGGTAGTTTTTGGCGTCCTTATAATTTCTATTTATCAATTCAGCTCGCGATTCGGCGTTATGTTATTAAACGGAGAACTTGCAGAATGGTGCAATAAATTACTTCCGTCGTTACAAGATTTCATCACGCTGACGCTAAGCGTAATCGTCGAGGCGGTCCCATTTTTAATTTTAGGAATTATCATATCCGCGCTTATCAGATACTTTTTATCATCAAAAGACGTTTTCAAAATATTGCCAAAAAACGCCTTTCTTCGACGAATTACGCTCTCTATGATCGGGCTAATTTTACCCGTATGTGAATGTGGCAACGTGCCAATTGCACGTAGCTTAATAGCAAACGAGCTGAAACCTGCCGACGTTATTAGCTTTCTTTTCGCCGCGCCAATCCTAAACCCGATAACTATAATTTCAACCATGACCGCCTTCAGTTTTGACACCCGAATGGTTTGGTGGCGAATTATTTTTGCGCTAATTATCGTACAAATAACCGCTTTTATCGTCAGCTTTTTTAAGGAAGATTCCATCATTAATCCAGAGTTTGAAAAACTTTGCCACCCTCATAATCACGGTTCAAAATTGTCAAACATATTCAGCTCATCACGTAATGAATTCTGGCAATTATTTACTATGTTGGTCTTAGGCGCTAGCATCGCAGCCGCCACACAAATCTTCGTTCCGCGATTCATCATAAACGCTGTCGGCGGTGACATTTTCTTATCAGTCATATCCATGATCGTACTAAGTTTCGTCATTTCGATATGCTCCAGTATCGACGCGTTCTTCGCACTGGCTTACGTGCGAAATTTCACAACAGGCTCAATTTTATCTTTCTTGCTATTCGGACCGATGATAGACATAAAAATGATTGCGCTATTAAAAACAACTTTTCGCTGGAAATTTATTGCAACAATTACCTTAACTGTGTTCATCTTATCTCTAATTGTCGGGCTGGGGGTTAACTTATATGTACGCTAACCTTGCAAAATCAATTGGCGGAATTGTCGTTTGTGTATATATTTTGCTATTAGCTTGGCGCGACCAACTCGGCTTTTACATTCATCCACGCTATCACACATTCGCGGTCATAATTAGCATAATCGGCGTTATACTTTTGCTTATTGATATAATGTTGCAATTAAAAAATAAACCCGCAAAAGACAAATCTAGAATTAGCTTGAAAAAAATTACCCCAATATCTTATTTCGCAATAATTATATTATCAGTCGGATATATATTACCGCCAAAGCCGCTATCTCCAAGCAGCCTCGCGCAAAAAGAAAGTCCTATGATTATTGAGCCCGAAAGTCGTTGCGAAACACCTCAACCAAAAGAAGGCTCTTCTACAATCTCAATAAATCGCTGGAAAACCGCAATAAATTCCTGCAAAGAAGCCGCTTATTTTAACGGCAAAGATATCACCGTTACTGGCTTCGTTTCAAATGATCTGTTAAAAAACTACGGCTATAATTACTTCAATATTGCCAGATATGTTATAAGTTGCTGCACTGTTGACAGCGTGCCTATGAAAATCCTGGTCGAGAAAAACTTTTCAACAGACTACCAGGATGGAACGTGGCTAATCGTCAAGGGTAAATTGTCGCAAAAAATCGTTAATAGCCAAGCCGAATACGTCATAACCGACGCGCACATCACAAAAATCAACCAACCCAAATATCCTTATGAACTACTCGGAATATAAGCCTATTGCACACTTGTTGCAATAAGTTATAAACTACAGATAGCACTATGCTAAATGAAATATTTGAACGCCACAATCTTCGCCTGACAAAACCACGCCAGCAAGTATTTGATATCCTGCGAAGTTCAGATGTACCTCTTACGGTTGGCGATATTGCGAAAAACTGCAAAAACATTAACCGTGCCAGCATTTACCGCACACTGCTAATGTTCGATAATCTGAATATTATAAACACCATAACTATTGGCTGGAAGAATTATTACGAGTTGGCGGAACCTTTTATACCACATCATCACCATCTCTACTGCATCAATTGTCAAAATGCCGAACCCATACAATCGCAAGAACTCGAAAAACTCATAGATCTCATTAGTAAAAAACATAATTTCATAGTCACAAAACACCACTTTGAGCTGGAAGGTATTTGCGAAAAGTGCCGATATATTATAGAAAATAAATAATTTTTCCCAACAAAAAAGCGCCAGGTAAGGGTGGGCATCACCTGACGCTTTTTTACCCTTCAACCCACCCGAGCTACCGTATCAGCGAAGCGTCGCGACTAAAACTCCAAAAGTCCGCGCCTGATTATTATCAACACTGCTTAGTGCTCACCTCAACAGAGGTCGCCTTTGAAAAAGGGCAGTTAAAGGGGTTAGTATGCGCGTAACGTTGAACCGCAAAAAGTGGAGGGTAAGAATACTTAATGCCATTGCGCGCAACCTAACATATAGTTAGAATAGGGGGTATAAGGTGCGTTTGGTTAATGATTACTTAACCAATCGTCCTTGATTATAGCAAACATTTGACAAAGTGTCAATACTTTTTACCACATTTTTTATGGAAATCAATAGAATTACACCAGATGAGCATATTTTCTCCCAGAGATTAGCACATATTGCCAATCCACCAAAAAGCTTATGTTATATGGGAAAGTTGCCGGAAACAAAGGCGCCAGTCGTATCAATCGTCGGATCCCGTAAGCCGTCTGCCTACGGAAAAGAAGTGACCGAGCGATTAGCAACAGATCTGGCAAAAGCCGGGTGTGTAATCGTGAGCGGGCTGGCGCTAGGCGTGGATTGCATTGCCCAAAAAGCTGCCATTGAAGCTGGCGGAACGGTCGTGGCGGTCGTCCCAAACGAGCTTCCTGATATTTCACCGCGGACCAATTATCAACTAGCCATGAGCATCATAGAGCAGGGCGGCGCGGTCGTTTCAGAATGGATGAAAGGCGATAATAAAATAGTCAATCGTTGGAGCTTTTTGGAGCGCAATCGGCTGGTTAGTGGGCTGGCAGATGGCATTATCATCACTGAAGCCGCCGAGCGAAGCGGTACACTGAACACCGCCTCTCACGCACTGAATCAGGGAAGAGATTTGTTTGTAGTTCCAGGAAACATAACAAGCCCGTTGTCGGCAGGTTGTAATACCTTATTAAAGCAGGGGGCGTATCTGGTGACAGACGCCGACGACGTTTTGTCAATCATCGCACCAGAAAAATTACAAAAAGACAACGGTCAAGAATTGGCAGCCAGCGCAACAATTGAAGAAGCTATTATCATAAAACTCATCTCAGAAGGACTTCGTGACGGCGACGAAATTCAACAAAAATCAGGATTATCCGCGTCAGACTTCGCCACGGCGTTAACTATGCTAGAAATCAATGGCGTGATTAAGCCTCTCGGGGCGAACAACTGGACGTTACGGTAGTTTTATTATATAATGCTACTTTATGAGAAGCCCCGACAGTTTACATCCAGAAAATGACATTACAGACAAAAAAAGAGAAGAGCCATTTTTTAGTATAGAAGGCATACCCCCAACACTACTTAGCCTCATCGGAACTGCCGCTGCGTGCATTGGAATAAAGGACCCCACTACATTTAAAGGATTTGCCGCTTTCGTTATTGGCAGTGTGATGGATGCGCTAGACGGCAAACTAGCCAGAGCAACTGGAGGAGAAACTAAACTAGGCAAAATTGTTGACCATACTGGAGATAAAATCAAAGTATTCTATACGATATGGAAGATGTATGAAGCAGACACAGCCCCAAGATTGGTACTTGGTGGCATTGCCGCGTTTAACGCTATCAATGCAGCGTGTTCAATAAAAACTCATATAGACAACCCCGACATGTCACAGGCGCCTGAAAAAAGTGGCAAGATAGCCATGGCCATGGAGGTTGTATCTCTAATATTATATTCTGCCGGTAAATTTGCTGAGCTGCACGGCTTAAGAAAAACTAGCAACACAGCCAGGATACTAGGTGGGCTGGCAGCGGCAACTGCTATAATTCCTGCGACACTATCGACAGCAAGCTATATCAGACGAGCAAGCGGCAATAGCCACAATCCAGAAAAGCACCAAAATACGGCAGTTGATCGCAGTCTTGGAATAGCGGCACTACTTGGTCGCATTGGAGAATCTAGCCGTCAATAGAGATTGTTATTGTAGCTACATAGTGATTTGTTATAATATAAAGTTATGAAAAATCTCGTTATCGTCGAGTCACC
>CALIRX010000061.1 GCA_938042055.1 uncultured Candidatus Saccharibacteria bacterium | reverse complement strand
AATAACATTTCGGTAATAAGATTTCAACGCCGCTATAAAAAATGTTATAATATCACATATGGTAAAAAAGACTTCTGAAGATAAAACACCGCTAGTATCAATTATTACTGCGACTTATAACGATGAATTGTATATAGAAAATTCTATTCGCTCTGTTCTATCTCAGGACTTTACTGATTTTGAATATATCATCATAAACGACGGCTCCGTTGACAACACAAAAAAAATCGTTCAGCGCCTTCAAAAAGAAGACAGTCGCATTCGCCTCATTAACCAGCAGAATAAGGGTCTCGTCGCTTCGCTTAATCGTGGTATAAATGAGGCCAGAGGAAAATATATCGCTCGAATAGACGGGCATGACGAATGGCTGCCTCATAAATTAAAAACTCAGGTTGATATGTTGGAAAATGATGACGAGTTGGTTCTCGTTGGCGGTGGCGCAGAAATCATTAACCAAGACAGCGTACCTACTGGTTTTATTATTAACGTTACTCGCGATAAAGACATTCGGCTTGGTCTTTGTATTTTTAACCAATTCTGCCATTCGTCAGTAGTTTATCGTAAACAAACAGCAATTGAGGCGGGGCTATATCCTAATACATGTCCAGCCGAAGACTATGACCTGTTTAGCAGTTTTGCTGAATATGGCAAACTAGCTAACGTCGCTTATCCTATTTTTAGATATAGAATTAGCGACGGCAGTATATCAGCTCAAAGACGCGACGAACAAAATCTCCTTGCTAAAAAATTATCATATCGCAGCTGGGATACTATTTCCCCAAATGTTACATCTAGATCAGAAATCAAACAGTCTTTTAATTATTATATGAAAAGTTCGGTTACTGACGACTTTGGACTAAGTCTTAAACATGCGTATATATTTATACTAATGCGCGTCGGGTATCGTATGATTAAAAAAGGCAATGTTCTACAAGGATTACATCAATTGTGGAATATCGCATCGACTGGGCGAACTGCTGCGAGAATAGTCGTTAAGTGGGGTCTTGATATTATTAAAATCAAGCTTCACCCATCAAAATAGATTTAATAAATAGACTTTTCTCTATATTATTTCTTACTAGTATGCCATTTGCGCGGAATCATAGTTAAGCCGCCAAATGAATGCTCGACTGCAGAAAAATCATTCGTAATAATAAATTCTTCAGCACGATACATCACGTCATACTTCACGGTGCCGTTGTGATTGAGCAGATTAATGTCAACATAATACGACCCTGGACCTAAATTTGCCTCAATATCAAGAGTTAATTTATTATCGCTAGGCAATTTAGGAAATCCCTCTCTATTGGTGATAAAATTCGATACCAAATTGCTGTCTTTACGATACAAATCCACCATAATAGCCTTAGTCTTATCATTATCCCATGACAAGTCAAGAGAAACTGTTTCTCCCACTTTAAAGCTGCGGCGCTTCTTGCCTGTTTTATCGTGTATGGCGGTTTTAATATTTTTACCTGTATATTGATGTCTTTGGTCTACAGCTTTATCTATTACAGCTTGGTTGAGCCTACTATATTCATCCGCAACCTGCACTGGACTACCTTCTTTAATAATCTTGCCCTCGTGGATTAACACGGCTCGATTACAAAACTTTTTAACAGTATCCATATCATGCGTAACCAATATAACCGTTTGCTTACTGGACTTGTATTGTTCAAAAACGTCTATACACTTGCGCTGAAAAGCTTCATCACCGACAGCCAGCACCTCGTCAAAAATCATAATATCATTGCGCGCTTTTATTGCTACTGAAAACGCCAAACGAACCTGCATACCCGATGAATAGTTCTTTAATTTCTGATCCATAAATGGCTCAAGCTCCGCGAACGAAACGATATCATCATATATCAGTTCCATTTCCTTACGAGTGAATCCAAGTAGAGCACCATTCAAAAAAACATTATCTCTACCAGACAGTTCTGGATTAAACCCAACCCCCAACTCTATGAAAGGCGTCAATTTACCATTTATTTCAATGCTTCCGCTCGTTGGCTGATAAACTCCAGCCAGCATCTTAAGCATAGTACTCTTACCTGAACCGTTTCGGCCAACAACACCAAAAAAATCACCTTGATTTACATTAAAGCTAACACCATCCAACACTTTCTGAACTGTCTTTTTATTCTTCTTAACAATGTTAACAAAGGCGCTTTTAATACTAGAATTTTTTGACTGTGGAAGAATAAATTCCTTATGTATATCTTTTACTACAATTGCAGGTTTTGTCATTTAAATGTCCTCCGCGAAAAATCGTTGTCTACGCTGAAAATACCAACTTCCTAAACCAAATATCACAATAACTATAGTGATTGGAATAAACCACAACAACGGATTATGAAAAGTCTGCCAAATAGTTTGAGATGCGGGATTATTAGGCATTAAAGCGTGTCTGGCGTCTTGGATAATCTGTGTAATTGGATTTAAAAATGCAATCTTTTGTATAACTGACGGCATAAAAGTAACCGCAAAAATAATACCACTCGCATAAAGTCCTGCCTGTAATAAGATTTCCCATATATAAGCAATATCGCGAAATATCACATAAAGTGCAGAAAGTAGCAAGGACAATCCAACGGACAATATAAATAGCTCAGCTATAGCTGGAATAAGTAGCAACCACGAAAAAGTAGGAAATAAACCACTAAGAAACGCAAAAAGTATCACCACTATCATCCCTAAGCCGAGGTTAATAAGCGCTGACACACTGCTTGCAATAACCAGAAGATGTCGCGGAATTGCCACCTTGCGAATCAATTGCCCATTATCAACAACGGAACGCGTACCTATCATAGTAGCCTCAGAGAAAAAGTTCCACAGCACAATTCCCATTAGCAACCAAACTCCATAAGATTCGATCCCCTTACTGCCCTGAGGAAATGCATATGTAAACAACACATACAAAATACCAAACATAAACATAGGTTTTAAGAGAGACCAAACATATCCCAAAACTGAACTTTGGTATCTGACTTTAAAATCGGTACTGACTATTGCGCGTAAAATCGCCTCATTTTCTTTATTCACAAGAATACGCATCTCCTTACGATTATATCAAATTGCATAAAAAAGATATATACTCTATAGTATGAGTGCTTTACGAATCGTCTTAGTACGCAACGCCGCATCTTATGATTTCGGCGGGGGTGAGCGTTTTCCTATTTTCCTAGCGAAAGAACTACAAAAATTAGGACATTTTCCAATAATTCTAAGTCACCATAAAAAGTTGCGTGATTACGCTAAGCACGAAAACATCCCACATTATCGATCTTGGTGGTGGTCTAAACAAAATTGGAGCGGAAAAAATGCTCTGCTTGTGCCGTTTTATATATTGTGGCAATTATTGCTGACTATATATTACGCCATTCAGTTTAGTAGATTTAAAGCGGACGTTGTGCACTTGCAAAGTAAAGATGATTTCATAGCTGGATCTATTGCGGGAAAACTTGTTGGCGCTAAAGTGATTTGGACTGACCATGCAGACCTTAAACATATTTGGAAAAATATCTGCGTAAAACATAAGAATCCAACGGGCAAGTTGGTTGCGTGGTCAGCTCGCTTTGCCGATGCTATAACCGCAGTCAGTAAAAGTGAACAAACTCTTATTTCCAATAATCTACCCGCAAACTCGCCAATTCGCAATAAAATAATCGTTATTTACAATGGAGTTGAAGATCAAAAGCAAAAATACGAATCGCCTAAGAATACGGTATTTACTTTCTGCATATCCGGTCGCCTTGTCATAGACAAAGGTATTGGAGAAGCGATTACTGCTTTTAAAGAATTTAACGCTACGTATAAAAATTCACAATTAGTACTTATTGGTGATGGCCCCGATCGATTACAGTTTGAGCAACAAGCCAAAGGACTACCTGTTACTTTTTATGGATATAAGACTAATCCCCTACCTTATGTCGCATCCGCTGATGTATATCTACATCCAACATATCATGAGGGGTTTAGCGTTTCCTTAATCGAAGCTAGCATGTTAGGGCTGCCTATCATAGCAACCAATGTCGGTGGAAATCCAGAAATTATTCACAATAATAAGACGGGGCTTCTCATTCCTTCTAAAAACGCATCAGCATTACAGAATTCTATGAAAAAATTATATGAAGACAGTAAGCTCAGAATCAGTTTATCTACGGCAGCTCGACAACAATATTTAGACCTATTCGTATTTCACAACATAGTAAAGACGCAATTTATTCCTATATACGAAAATGGTATACTTTAATATATGAAGATTCGTATTGAAACTGCTGCATTAACTGCCCCAAATATATCTGGAGTAGGTCATTACACACGAATGCTCACTAATAGCCTGGCTACCTATTCTCCATCAAATACGGAAATATCAGCATTTTACTTTAATTTTCTTAGCAAGCATAAAGACCCCAAATTAAATAAAGCCGTCAAGCACGAAAAACATATTTTTATGCCGCAGCGCTTGTTCACAAAACTTCAAAGTTACAATATTCCGCTGCCGTATGATCTATTTTCCCCTCGCGTAGACGTATCGATATTCCCAAATTTTGACCTATGGACAACAGTAAAATCCTCCATCTCCGCCGTAGTTATTCACGACCTTGGATATTTATATTTTCCTGAAACCATCGAGCAACGCAACTTGGCGCATCTTAGGAGATGCGTTCCTCGCTCTGCCAAAAAAGCCGATATCATCATTACAGTTTCAGAGTCAATCAAATCAGAGATTATCGCCGAGTACAAAGTCCCCGCATCAAAAATTGTTGTAACACCTATACCAGCGGACCCAATCTATCGCCAACCTAGCACAATAGACGTTGCAACCAAATATAACTTACCAACCAAACGATATATTTTTTCAATCGGCAATTTAGAGCCGCGCAAAGACTTACCGACAATGATAGCCGCTTTTCGATCACTACCGAAGGAAATTCGCGAAAAATATTCCCTAGTCCTAGCAGGCGGAAAAGGATGGAAAACGGAATCCACCGAGCTCGCCATAAAGGAAGCTCAAGCTGCGGGAGAAAATGTTATACGTCCAGGATATATACCTCAAGAAGACGTTCCTGCATTCTATCAACAAGCTGACCTTTTCTGTATGAGTTCTGTCTATGAAGGTTTTGGAATGCCTATCGTCGAAGCCTTAACGAGCGGAACTCCTGTTGTCGCTTCAGATATCCCAGTATTGCGTGAAGCTGGAGGTGATGCTATTTTGTACGCTCAACCCAAAAATCCCGAAGATTTTGCTGAAAAGATTTTATCTATATTATCCAATCCGAACAGCCGTAAAGAAATGAGTGATCGTATGCAAGCACAGGTGCAAAGAATTTCATGGGAAAAGAATGTAGACACCTTAATGAAATCATTTGAAGAAGCTTTGAAATAATTATGAAAACCATCACCCTTCTCATTCCTGTCTACAATGAAGAATCCGTTTTGCCACAATTATTTAAGCGCTTGGATGAATTTACAA
>CALIRX010000060.1 GCA_938042055.1 uncultured Candidatus Saccharibacteria bacterium | reverse complement strand
GATTCTGGCGTTTGGCCTTTTTCTTTTTGCGGGCAACGTTGCGCCTATGATTAGTTTCGGCGGTCGAGGCGGCTCTTTTTATTGAACCGTCGAAATCGTGATCGCGATTCTCTTCGCCGCCAGTGATTTCGTTGACACCATACTCGACCGAAGTCTCGGCAAGCTTCGTCAATTCCGTTTGGTGATCATCATCAATTGATTCGCGGCTAATAGCGTCGGTGGCGCGCACATGATAAATAGCACGCAAAACTTCCTCGCGCAATGTCGCTTGCAAGCTATCAAACAGCTTCTGCGACTCACTGCGGTATTCAACCCGCGGGTCGCGCTGGCCGACGCTACGCCAGTGAATACCTTCGCGCAAATGCTGCATATTTTCGAG
Organism: uncultured Candidatus Saccharibacteria bacterium; assembly: GCA_938042055.1. Lineage (GTDB taxonomy): Bacteria > Patescibacteriota > Saccharimonadia > Saccharimonadales > Saccharimonadaceae > Nanosynbacter. The sequence continues at coordinate 39,304 of CALIRX010000060.1, read as the reverse complement.
ATGCTGCATCCATAGCGTATCAAGTACTTGCAGATAAACTTCGCGCTCAACCCCGCGGATTAGATCGTCACCGAGCTCTCTTTCTTTGGCTGTATACATTTTTTGTGCAGCAGCTAACGCTTTATCGCGGCGCTGACTATCTTTTTTGATCGCGCCAATTTTTTCAATTTCGTCGGTCTCTAGCGGGATAATCTCTGCAAATTCTTCGACAAACTTTGGATTATTCTTGGCCGGCACCTCTGTTAATTTATTAACCATCGCCCGCAACAAACGCTGAATTTCTGGTTTGATATTATCGCCTTCAAGGATTTTGCGGCGCACCGTGTAAACAACTTTGCGATGGCGATTAATAACATTATCGTACTGAACAACATTTTTGCGCGTATCGAAGTTATAGCCTTCGACTCGCTTCTGCGCTGCTTCCAATGTCTTGCTGACGGCACGATTCTGGATCGCTGTCTCCTCATCGACACCTAGGCGTTCCAACACATTAGCAATCCGCTCGCCCTGAAAGATACGCATCAAATCGTCCTCGGTCGAAACATAAAACTGCGTATCGCCCGGGTCTCCCTGCCGACCGCCGCGGCCGCGCAGCTGATTGTCAATTCGGCGCGATTCGTGGCGCTCTGAACCAATGACCACTAGACCGCCCAGTTCTTTGACGCCCGGCCCGAGTTTAATATCGGTGCCGCGCCCAGCAATATTAGTAGCTAGCGTAATCGCGCCCTTTTCGCCAGCATGCGAGATAATCTCTGCTTCGCGCTCGTTGTTCTTGGCATTTAGAATTTCGTACTTAATACCTTCGCTATCCAAATATTTGGCGATCATTTCGTTTTTAGCGATTGAACCAGAGCCAACCAACACCGGACGGCCTTCATCGTGATATTCTTTAATCGCTTGGGCCACCGCCTTCAGCTTACCTTTCTCAGTCTTGTAAATTAGGTCCTGGTGGTCCTGGCGAGTGATTGGCTTGTTCGGCGGCACCACTACTACGTCAAGCGAATAAATTTGTTGAAACTCTTCAGCCTCAGTGAAAGCAGTACCAGTCATACCGCTAAGTTTTTTGTACAGTCGGAAGTAATTCTGAAAGGAAATCGTCGCTAGCGTCATGCTTTCCTGCAATACTGGTACTCCTTCTTTGGCTTCAATCGCCTGGTGCAAACCCTCGCTATAACGATTACCTTGCTTGAGCCGACCAGTGTGCTCGTCAACGATAATCACCTCGCCGTCATTAGTTACGACGTAATCCTTATCACGCTTGAACAATGTCTGTGCGCGCAAAGCCTGATCCATGTGATAAACACTGCGCACGTGATCTGGTGTGTACAAGTTTTTTATTCCCAACAATTTCTGAACCTTTTCAACACCTTCATCAGTCAAGGCAACACTTCGGCGCTTCTCATCCAAAACGTAATCTTCTGGAACCAACTTCGCGGCGATTTTAGCAAACGTGTAATAATTGTCAGGATTTTCAGCCGCTGGAGCAGAGATAATAAGTGGCGTACGAGCTTCGTCGATCAAAATTGAGTCGACCTCGTCAACGATTGCAAAGTTCAATTCACGCTGCCTGAGTAGATCAACGTCGTTAACCATATTGTCGCGCAAATAGTCAAAGCCAAACTCGTTATTCGTGCCGTAAGTAATGTCCGCAGCGTAAGCCTCTTTACGTGAAACCGGACGAAGCTTGCGCATTCGAGGGTCGTCGTGATGTTCATTGTCATAATCTTTATCATAAACAAATGACGCCTCATTGATAATCACACCAGTGGTCAGACCTAGGAAATCATATACTTGACCCATCCAGCCAGCGTCGCGCTGCGCCAAATAGTCATTAACCGTCACCACGTGAACACCCTTGCCTTCCAAAGCATTCAAATAAGTCGGCAGCGTCGCCACAAGAGTCTTACCTTCACCAGTTTTCATCTCGGCAACGTTACCCTCATGAAGAACCATACCGCCAATCAACTGCACATCATACGGACGTTCGCCAATCACACGCTTAGCGGCTTCCCTAGCCACGGCAAACGCGTCTGGCAAAATCGTATCAAGCGTCACATTTTTCTTCGACAAACGCTTTTTCAGCTCATCAGTTTGCGCCCGAAGCTCCTTATCAGACATCTTTTCGTACTTGTCATTCAGACTGTTAATAACGTCAACTTGCTTACGCAATCGCTTCAAAATCTTCTTCTGTGGATCGCCAAAAATCTTACTCAGCGCTTTTTGTTGTGTAATTGCCATAAACCTTAAAACTCCCTCACTTTCAGGCATTTTCAAAAACTTCTTTTATTATAACTTTTTTCGGGCAATTTGAAAAGAAAAAGCGCCCAGAATCTGAACGCTTTCCTGTTAATTTCATCTATCAATTATTTTCGACCGAAAGTTTGTTTTAGCTTCGCCAAAACCCCGCGACTTCCGCCAACGTGAGCTAGCACATCGTCTTTATACTTACGAACTTGACCATTCAACCTAGCTTCAACAATATCCACCGCAGCCAAAACGTTCATGGTCGAATCCTTAGCTACAATTTTCTTATCTGGCACATTGATGATAACTTCAACTTCGTATTTGTTGCCGCCAGGATTATCAATCTGCTTAATCTTAACATCTGCAGACGCACTTTTTCGCGCGTGGCGTGGCAAGTATTTACCTAACGAACCAATTTTCCTTTCAACGTATTTTTTTGTTGTAGCGTTCAGCTCATATTTAACGCCAGTAATTGTAATATCCTTAATCATTTTTCCTCCTACTAACTAATACGCTCTTATTATATCACGTCACGATCATTCATATATGGACGCAGTACTTCAGGAACAGTCAAAGTTCCATCTGGATTCTGGAAATTCTCCAAAATAACCACCAGAGAACGAGCCAGCGACACCGCGGTTCCATTCAACGTATGGACAGATTCAATCGTGCCGTTTTCTCGCCTGACTCGAATATTCAGACCACGGGCTTGATAATCAGTACAATTTGAGCAACTCGTCAGTTCACGATAAGTTTGGTCAACTGGCGACCAATATTCAATGTCATACTTCTTTGCAGCCGGTGCACCCAAATCGCCCGCCGCAATATTAACCACGTGATAAGAAATACCAATTTGTTGCCAAAGCGCCTCTTCAACGCTAAGAATTTTCTCATGAATCTCTTTAGATTGCTCAGGCAAACAAAACGCGTACATTTCCAACTTATTAAATTGGTGAACTCGGAACAAACCGCGTGTGTGCTTGCCGTATGTTCCCGCCTCTTTTCGATAGCAAGGACTATATCCAGCGTATAGCAATGGCAAATCTTTTTCATCCAAAATCTCATCCGCGTGATAGCCGGTTAATGGCATTTCCGCCGTACCAATTAGCGTCAAATCTTCGCCGTCAACTACATATTCGTTACTACCCTCACCCTTTGGAGTAAAGCCTGCGCCCTCAGCTGTTCGTAAATTGACCATATGCGGCACAGTCATAAATGTGAAGCCCTGCTTTGTTACGTAATCCAAAGCAAATTGAGTTACGGCATTTTCCAGCAAAGCCAAATCGCCCTTCAAGTAGTAAAACTTCGCACCAGCCACCTTAGCGCCGCGCTCAAAATCCACCCAACCGCGGCTTACGGCGTAATCCAAATGGTCTTTTGCGCCAGTTTTACAATCGCCATAAACTTTCACCTCAACAGAATCTTCTTCGCCACCCAGAGGCACGTCGTCAAAAGTGATGTTCGGGACGTTTTTAAGAATTGCCGTAACTTTTTCCTCGGTCGATTTCAAATAGCTCTCACGCTCTGCCAGCTCAACTTTCAATTGCTTGCCCTGATCAATCAATTCTTGATCTGGTCGGCCGCCTTTCATTTTCGCTGAAATAACATTGCGCTGTTCGCGTAACGCTTCAACCTGCTTCTGCAAATCGCGACGCTCATCGTCTAATTGCAATAACGCCGCAATATCAACTTTATAGCCTTTATCGTTTGCCGACTTTTGCACCAAATCGGCATTTTCTCGGATGAACTTGATGTCTAACATATCTTCATTATATAACAATTCTGAATAAAATCTTTTAAACGTGAGAAATCATTCCCGCGCCGAGCATAACCAATAACAACAGACCCAGGACAAACCGATAAATTATAAACGGTCGGAAATTATTGCTCTGAATAAATTTTAACAGCCACGACACAGCCAAATAACCGACGCCGAATGAAATTACCGTGGCGATTATGGTTGGAGTCCAGCCAACGCCACCAGAAATGTGTTTATATTTGGTGACAACTTCCAATAGTCCTGCTGCGACCAGCGCTGGAATACCCAAGAAGAAACTCAATTTCGTAACCGACACGCGGTCAAATCCACGGAATAAACCGACTGAAATCGTTGCGCCAGAGCGACTAATTCCCGGAATGAGCGACAAACATTGCCCCGCGCCAATAGCCAGCGTGTCTTTCCAGCTCGTCTCAGTTTCGCCACGCTTGTTATTTACCGCACGATTGTCAGCCAGCCACATAACAACGCTCCAACCAATAAGCCCAAACGCCACAAACCACAAACTGCGCAGAACCGTTTCAACTTCGTGCTTAAATAATAATCCGACAATCGCAATAGGAATTGAACCGATAATAATTGCCCAGCCGTATTTATAATCAAACTTTCGACGCGCTCGCTTCCACCATAAACCGCGCCACCAAGCCTGCAGGATTCGCCAGATGTCGCTCCAGAAATAAATCACCGCCGCCAAAATTGCTCCGATCTGAATTATCGCAGTAAAAGCCACGACACTCGGATCGTCAATTCGCATTCCCAACAACTTCTCAGCAATCGTCAAATGACCAGTCGAAGAAATCGGTAAGAATTCCGTAATTCCCTCAATCACGCCGAGAATAATCGCTTGCCACCAAGCCACGCTTAAAAATTACCTTTCATCCTTCAAGTGTAGCATTAGCGGTAAAATCATTCAAATGCGTGAGCCTAAGATTCGGAATTTTCTGCTTCAATCGAATTTTGATAGAACAAACCGCTAACATTCACGCCCGCAGGAGCATAAATTTTCAAGCCAGTTATCGGCTTATAAAACTTCAAGCAACCGTCAAAGAATATCGCGTTACACTTTTTAGAAACGGACAGCACAATTTTATCGCCATCGCGATGCACGTTAATTTCTGGCTTATTAGCCTTTGGTAAATCCACAAACTCCGCTTCCACCTTAAATTTGTCAGAATTTATTCGCGAAACATTCCCCACTGGCATATCGATAAAAATTGAATTAGCGTTCGTCGTATCTGGAATATCGATATTTACTTTCTTCGTGAGTTGCTGCGATTCACGCGCATATTCCAAGCCAGCGTGAGCGCTAAATATTGCAGCGCTTGCCAAACTCATAAAAACAACGGACGCCGCCACTATCATTGTGATTACAGACATTCGATTGACCTTCCAAGCGAATATGCTACGCGTTACAATTGCGCCAAATATAACCGTCGCAATTCCGCCAATTGCTAAGGAAATCCACACTCCCCACGCCCACATTTGCATTCCCAAACCGCCGAGCATATTAACCAAGGAAACGCCGAGCGCCCCGCCAACAATCAGCCCAAACAGTATCGCTAGCGTCGTAAGTAGCACCACGGCACCGACAAAATATTGGAAAAATTTCGCAATTGGAGTTTTTCCGGCAGGCACAGTTGAATTTCCATCAGCGGAAGCCTCTTTAAGTGCAGACAAAGTTACTGGCTTCCCGCGCATTCGTAATTTGTCCGACGCGGTTTTTGCTGGCGGCATTGACACCCACATCGCAAGGTAAACCAGCACCATCGTGCCGAATGTTGCGAACGGCGAGATAATTGCAATCAGTCGCACCCACAACGGATTGATATTAAAGTACGCCGCTATTCCCGCGCACACGCCACCAATGACAGCCCCGTCCGTGTCGCGCATCAATTGCTTTTCTGGCTTCTCATTATCATCTGTCAATTCATCAGTTGAGTCCTCACTATCATCTGAAAAATCGCGCGGTTCGCCCATTTGATTTTTAATCGCCAAAACATCATCGTCGCCAATAACGCCCTCTTTCATCACGCCACGCTCGGCTAAAATCTCAACCATTCGCGCCTCAATTTCCTTCATCGCTTCCGCGTCGGCGTGCATATTTTTCTGAATCGAATTAAGATATTTTTCTAGCGATTTCTTAGCGTCAATTTCCACACTAAACGCCGTCTTTGCCAGATGAATCCTGGTTATTTCCTTCATTATTTTATTCCTTTCTCTAAGTTATCAAGCGAATTATTTAACATATTTATGCGATCTTTAAGTTCATGAATCAACTGATCGCCGTGATCTGTCAATGAATAATATTTTCGCGGCGGACCTTGCTCGCTTTCCTGCCATTCGTGTTGCAGATATCCGTCTTTCTGCAGCCTATTCAGCAGCGGATAAATCGTACCTTCGACCACTGTTAAGTCCGAATCGTTCAATTGCTTAACGATATCGCCGGCGTACTGCGCTTTATTAGAGCAAACCAGTAAAACGCAGTAAACTAAAAATCCTTTTCGCAATTGGACCGCCAAGCTTTCCGCATAGCTATCAACGTCCACTTTTACCTTCTTTCGGTATGTTAGAACCCTTAATTTTGCCGTCTTTGATCAGGATTTGATAATCGCATTTTTTGGCCAAGTCAACGTCGTGCGTCACGATAATCAGCGTTGCGCCTTCTTGCTTGTTGTAATTGAACAGCAACTCTTCCACCTTCGCGCCAGTTTCGCTATCCAAATTTCCCGTAGGTTCGTCCGCAAAAATAATCTGAGGGCTACCGACAATTGCCCGCGCAATCGCCAAACGCTGCTTCTGACCGCCCGACAAATCTTTTGCACGATTCTTGCGCTTCTCGTACAAGTCCACCGCCTTCAGCGCCTCATTGATTTTACTTTCCCTCAAGCCCCTTGGCATTTTCACAATTTCCAGCGGCAAACTCACATTATCCGCCACGCTTTCATTGCCCTGAACAAAGAAGCTCTGGAAAATAAAACCTATTTTTCTCGCACGAAACTCGTCAACTTGCTTTTGCTTCAATTTCAGAATATCCTGACCGTCAATAATCACTTCACCTTGCTGCGGTCGATCCAAGCCAGAAATTGCGTGCATCAGCGTCGATTTTCCTGAACCAGATTTTCCCAAAATCGCCACGCTCACGCCCGTTGGAATTCGCAAACTCACATCATTTAGTGCCACAAATTGGTTCTTCTTTTTGCCGTAAATTTTCGTCACATTTTTAAGCTCAATCATAACAATTCTCCTATTCCGTCCTTAACGCTTCAATTGGATCTAATTTTGTTGCCTTGCGGCTCGGCAGCCAGCCAGAAAGTACCGCCATAATCATCAGCCCGATTATCAAAAGTCCCATTTGCAGAGGATTGATGACTAATAGATTCGTACCTTGCTCCAACTTCAGAAAATTAGCAATCATAGGGTTGAGTAGCGACATCAAACTCGCCAAACCAACGCCAATCAAACCGCCAAGAAGTCCAACCCATGCCGCTTCATACCTGAACATTTTACCGATATCGCGACCTCGCATCCCCAGAGCTTTCATCAATCCAATCTGGCTAGTTCGCTCCAAAACCGAGATATACATCGTATTAACAATTCCAAACACGCTCGCAAGTAGTGCCAAACCGCCAAACCCAATCAGCGCCATTTGAGCCATATTCACAAAAGTAAGCATAGCCTTGCGTACATCCTGAACCGAAGACGCCATGTAGTCCTTGCCAAGCTCACTCTTCACCGCCTCAACATTTTTCTCATCATCAACCGATGCAATTATGTAAGAATAATCATTAGGCAAATTTTTAGCGTGACTGAAAGCGTAAATCTCCTTAGCGTCATCCACAGAAACGCGCACAGCTGGCTGGTAAAACAGAATCGTGTCCGAAGGTTTATCGACTGCCGCAACTTTCAGAGATATTTCTTTGTCAGCGTTCTTGCTCGACGAATCTCCTTTTTTCAATCCCAGCGTAATCGTTTGTCCAATTGCCGATTTTGCATCACTAAATCCCATTTCTTTCACGTAAGATTCTGGAATAACAACCTCGCCTTTTTTCGGCATAAAATTGTCCAAATTACCAGCCGCAAACTTCATTCGAGTTTTATCAAACTTCACGGTTACACTAGGCACGAATTTTTTGTCACTTGCCGAACTTTTGGCATATAAAACTCCATACATAGAATAAGCTGGCGTCACTTTTTCTACGTGCGGGGTTTGCTGTATTTTTTTCACATCGTTATCAGTCATCGAATATTTTTCTATCGCCTTAGACTGATCCTTTTCCGTATCTTCCGAGTCGCTATATTCTGGGAGATTACTATCAGGTCCCGACGAGGTCACTTTTTTATAGACCGAAACAGATTTTTTATCGCCAGCCGCGTCGACCATGCTGTTCGTATACAGCCGACCGCCTTCTCCAGCCATCAGCGCCAGACCAATCGTAAACGCTCCAACTGAAATTGCCAGCGCAGTTAAAATCGTGCGGCCTTTTGATTGCCCCAAATTTCGACCGGCGCGTTTAATAATGTCAATTCTTTTCACATTAAACTCCTTGTTGATTTATTATACATAGTACTATGTTATACAAGGTACCTTAAATTGTCAAGGTATTTTTGAAAATAATATTCAAAAAATCGCAGGCTCTGTCAGCTTAGGGATCGCTATTTTCGCCTAGCATTAACTATCTTCGCCAAGCCATTAAGCGCGCGCTTATAAAAAGAGTCAACATTCACACGCTCCCGCGACTCGCCGTCGCTCACACTGTCCTGAATCTCGCGACTGCCCGCAACAACCTCGTTCTTCTCTATCGACTCATTATCCACCAAACCAGCCATATATCTAGCGGCATCAAAAAACGTCGGATCTCCCCAAATCTTGACTTCTCCATCATCTCCGTAATCAACTACTGCAGAGATAACCTGCTCGTCGTCCTTATTGTAGATTTCATCATCAATTCCATCGTAATCATCAATCTCTTCGTCGCCATATTCAACGTCAAAGCGTCCGCTATAAAATCGGCAATCGGCGACAATACCACGGCACAAATCCCCTTGGTCATTTCTCTGCCATACGCTCATCAATATCACCAGATCAGAAGTAGACAGATCAGTCTCCTCAAGCAGCTTAACAGACTGTCCTTTACTGATAATTAGACGACCACTTCCCTCTGCCCTAGACTCATCAATATATATCACATCCTGCGGCGATACGTCCGAATAAGTATCGAGTGTATATAGCACTTCGGGAGACATTGTCTCGGCTGTAACTCGTCGTAATCTATCAGGCACTCCACTATTATATTCTTCAAACATTTTATGACCTCCTCAATTTAATCTTATTCCTCATCATATTCATCTTCAATCTCTTGATCCAGAATCTCTTCAATCACGTCTTCCAGCGTAATAATTCCCAACTCCGCCTCATCGTCCATCACCACAAACAAATGATTGTGCGTTTGAATGAATCGACTTAAGACCGTATCCAGGCGCGACCTCTTGTCAATATCGTAAATTTTATCGCGGTACAATTGGCTAATTGGCAACGGCAAATCTCGTCCAACGATATCCTTCACGTATAAAACTCCAACCAATTCCCCGTCAGATTGAACCGGAATTCGCGAATGTCCAGCGTGCTTAATCTGAGCGAGTAAAGTCGCGTCCAGCTCGTCATCCAGATCCACGACGAAAACCTCGCTCATCGGCGTAACCAAATCGCCAGCCGTCTTTTTACTAAACTGCAGCGCTCCCGCAGCAATGCGACTTTCGTCATAATCAACCGGACTATCCGACCTAACGGCGTGCTCGTGAATAATCTCCTCCAGCTCCTGATGAGAATATAATTGCGGCGTTTCCTTACCCAACCAACGATTCAACAATTTCGACATCGGCTGAGCAAGCGGCCAAAATAGCACGTAAATCACATCAAGTAGCCAAAAGAAATATCGCACAAATCGATATCCACGCTGCGAGAAAATCGCCTGCGGCAAAATCTCGCCAAACATCGTGATAAGAAGCGTCGCAATCAAACCGCCGACCACGCCATTCGTCATATTGCCAAGCAAAATTGACATCGCGGTATTCACGCCGACGTTGCCGAGCAAAATACAGAAAATCAAATAATAGCCGTCTTTTCGATATCGATATACTCGCGCCGCAATTTTGTCGCCCTGCCTGGCCTTTCGCTTCAAATCATCAGGCCGCGCCATCATTAAGCCAATATTCAGACCAGAAAATAGCCCAGAAAGCGCCAATAGAACAGCCGCCGCTAGCCATAATAAAATATTAGACATAATTACAACCTTTCACCCTTAACCGCAAATGAAACTAGCGTGTCAGAAAATAACTCCAATAAAAAATCCATATCTTTAATTATAGCAAATTCTACCAGCCGCCGCCTCCGCCGCCCCCTCCGCCGCCGCCAGCGAATCCGCCACCAGACGAACCGCCAGAAGTTGAAGAATAATCACTAGCATGGCCAGCCGCCGTCGACAAACCACTTAGCCCAGACGAAAACGCCACAGCATTGAACGCGCCTCGCCCAACGTACCAATCTGGCGCCTCGCCAACTTGCTCGTAATATTTGCCCATTTGCTTACTCCAATTTTTCTCTTGTCCAAACAACACAGCATAAGGCAAAACTCTTTCATATAATTTAACAAGTTGTTTTCCGTCGTTCACGTCAACAACTACTTTTTCCACGCCCTCAGGACTTTGTAGAATATTCAAGCGCTCAGCCTCAGCCACGCCGATATACATTTTCAATCCCTCCAAATATCGCCTCAAACTTAAACCTTTATCAGTTAATGACCAGCCTCTGGACGCTAAGACGAGCATAATTGACATAACAAGGAGCATCGGCGACAAAAACAAAACAGCCAACACAAGAACTCGCTTAAACCACCCTCTCATTATTCGTCTCACTTCTGGATTTTGCTCGCATAAACCATATTTCTCTCTGGCTAGCGTCTCCAGATTTTTATCATCATCACGCGTTCGCGTCATGTATTTTATATTATTTTGGAGATTTTTCAGATTTAGGCGTTGACCTGGTTTTGGAATATATGGACTGTCGAACATATCTTGAATAACTTCAATTTCCTCGGCTTTAAGTTCCTGCAAATCTTTAATAATTTCAATCTCATATTGCGCACCGCTAAACAGCGAAGATTTTTTCACTTCATAAATTTTAATATAATGCCGAACCGCCAGGTCTAATAATTGCGCGACCTTCGGCAAACCTTTGACCTTGAATAGATCGTATTTTTTCAAAATATATGTCGACATCAAAACACTGACATTTTCTGGCGGTAAATACTCCGGTGGAATCGGTTTTAATTCCTTATCTCTGCCAACCAACCGCCTATATCGAATTATTAGAAAAACCACCAAAGGTGTCGCGATTTCATAAGCTAGAATCTGCATCAAATGCCAAATTCCAATCAGCTTCTCCATCAACGTTTCTTGGTATTCAGAAAAAGTCCCGCTCTTAAATCCAATCGCCACAGTTGCGCCCTGTTGACGACTCAATTTATCTATTTTTGCGGTAATCTGGCTCTCATCTTCGCTCAAGTCGCATTGCGTCGTCGAGCCTCGACTGCCAACATAACAAAAAGCCCTCCCTTGCCTTGCCGCAACCAAAGACTCATCAAGTTTCACGGAAATTTGCACATTTTCCATCGGGACACGCCACTCATCGCCGATCACATCCCAATAGAGCTCATCACGCCCCGTATCACCGTAATTCTTAGTTACATCACGCTGTGTAAACTTAATAACATAAGTTTTCTCGCCCTCCACGTAGGTATTTTTATTGCCAATTCTCAGCTCGTCGTCATTCCAGGAATATTCAAGCGACGTACCATTTTCATCAGTTACAGATTGCAATGAAAAATTCGTCGAGTGATCATCGTACTTCTTAACAAAAACTGGCGCGATTCCCCGATTTTGGTTCGGCGGAAAATTAGCAGTAATTCGCCAAGTGGTTTCCAATTTTGATCGATTATCAGAGTCGCGACTCAACGAATATTCCGCATCAAATTTTGTGATAGTAAAATTATCCGTCGAGCGTGCCGCAAACGCCATTTTGCCAGACCCGGCCAGCAATAGCCCAACAGTTAGTAGCCCCAAAAGAAAACGTTTCATGCTTTAATTATAGCAAAATTACAAGTTAACTTGCGGATAAATCGCCCGAGTTGTTTCGTCAATTTCGCTCTTAAGTTGCGGGAACGGCACACCTTCACGCGCCGTAACGCCCTCGAAAATCCAGAATACTCGCTCAGAATAGCCCCAACCACAAGCCGGCGGCATCCCATATTCCAGCATCTCAACGTAATCAATATCAAGCATCATCGCCTCCTCATCGCCAGCGTCACGCATTTGCTGTTGCTCAAGGAAACGATTTAACTGGTCAATCGGATCATTCAGCTCAGAGAATCCATTGCCCAATTCCGAACCAGCGATCACTGGCTGAAAACGCTCCACCGTCTCTGGATTTTCCGGATTAGTCTTTGACAACGGACTAATAAACTTCGGCGTATTCACCAACCAAACCGGACCAGCAACATCTTTACGAATATTCTTCCATAATTTATCAATGCTGCGCGGAATAGAGTCAGTTTTTTCAACTTCCAAATTATACTCTTTCAGTTTAGCAGCAACTTCTTCAATTGTCGTATTATAAACATCGATTCCGTAATGCTTATGAATAACCTCAGCATAATCCCAAACTTCCCACTCACCACTCATATCGACGTTAAATTTACCCAATTGGAATTGCAGAGTACCAAAAGTCTTCTGAAGCACATCTTTATACATCGACTCCATGAAACGCATTCCCTGTTTCCAGTCCCAGTAAGCCGCGTACCACTCCATGGCGATATGCTCTGGCAGATGCTCGTCCGAGTAATTTTCATTGCGAAAACGCGGACCGAGGTCATAGACTTTCTCAAATCCAGCACCAATCAGTCGCTTCAACGGCAATTCATGACTAATTCGCAAATAAAACTGCTGATCACCCAGTGCATCCATATGCGTCACAAATGGGTTCGCGTCCGCACCGCCAGTGGTGTGCTCCAAAACAGGAACATTAATCTCAATAAATCCATTACTATTCAAATAATCTCGCGTTGCTTGCCAAAACTTACTTCGGCGAATGAATCGCTCGCGAACTTCAGGATTGACGTTCATATCAACATAACGTCGGCGCAAGCGCTCTTCCTTGTTCTCTAATTTTTCTGGCATTGGCCTTAACGATTTGGTCAACAATCTAAGTTCGCGTACACCAACGGATTTTTCGCCCGTTTGTGTCGTGGTCATCACGCCCTTCGCCTCAATAAAATCGCCCGTATCTAGCAATTTAAGTTGCTTCATACCAAGCACGCCGCGCGCAGAATCCAACTCCGCTACGTCATCACGCTGCAAGTAAAGCTGCACATCACCAGATTGATCACGTAATTTAATAAACGCCAATTTGCCAAAACTGCGAATAGACACCACGCGACCCGCAACAACAACTTCCTTACCAGCTAGCTCATCGTACTTAGACAAAACCTCAGCACAAGTGTGAGTTCGTTCTGATTTTGCTGGATATGGTTCAACGCCTAATTGACGTAATGTTTCCAGCTTTCGTAGTCGTTCATTGCGATAATCTTGAAGTGTAGCCATAACAGAGATAATTATAGCACATTATATACGGCAGATCCCGCCAGACTTAAGATATCGACTTAATAATGTAGGTAATTTCGGCTTTTGGCGTTTTAATCGTCACTTCGTCACCGATTTTCTTACCAATCAATTCTTTACCAATTGGCGACTGATCTGAGATTCGTCCAGCCAATGGATCAGCTTCAACTGGTCCAACCACTGTGTAAGATACGGTTCTTTCTGGACATTGCAATTCAACTGTACTACCCAAGCCAACGCTTGAGCTACCGTTGGATTTAATAATTTCGGCGTTCTGTATAATATCTTCAATTTCCAAAATTCGCGTTTCCACCAAGCCTTGCTCTTCGCGTGCAGCGTCATATTCCGCGTTTTCACTCAAGTCGCCAAAGTCTCGCGCTGCCGCAATTTTTTCAGCAATCTCACCACGTCGCCCTTTCAACTCTGCCAATTCTTTTTCTAAATCAGCCTTCCCGGCTTCTGTAATTTGATAAGTTTTTTTCATAAAAATTTCCTCCTCTACTGTATGTAGTGGTATTAGTCTTACGATCTACACTAAATATAGTGTTTTTAATTAGTCTTGATTAAGTCTATCTGAGTATATCAATCGCTATTTATTATGTCAATATAATCAGCATTACCGACTCAAGCAAAAATCCATCAATTGCTGGTAATCCATTTTTCGCGTTTCGCCAGTTGCTCGTTCCGTCAATTCAAACAAACCATCACCGTCAATCGCTCGATCGCCAATCGTTATCCGCCACGGCAATCCCATCAACTCAGCATCAGCAAATTTCACGCCTGGACGCTCATCACGATCATCGAGTAGCGCGTCGACGCCACTGTTAGCCAGCTCGTCATAAAACTTGCCCGCCAATTCCTGTCCTTTTTCACCAATTGCCACAATATGAACCTTAAACGGCGCAATATTTTCCGGCCAAACCAAACCTTTATCGTCAGCGAACTTCTCAACAATCACACCCATAACTCGCGTAATTCCAATACCATAACTTCCCATATAAGCGTATCGCTCTTTACCTTCGCCATCAGTAAATACCAACTTCATTTCTTCGGATTTCTGCGTTCCGAAATTAAAGATATTGCCAACTTCGGCAGTTTTCACTTTTTCCAATTCACTACGATCGACGCCAAGCTCCTCAATTGCCTCGTCCAAAACTTCTTCATTAACAGCGATATTTTTACCGCGATGCAAATAAATATAATCCTCACCAGCATCGCAAATCGTCTGAAACTCATGACTAAACTTCGTAAAAGCGCCGCCAGAAGCAAACGTCACGTACGTTTCGTCGCCAATCCCAAATCGGTCATAACAACGCTTATACGCCTCAATGACTGAATTGTAATAACTATCCAAACTCTCTTTACTATCGTGAACCGAATACATATCCTTCATCACAAATTCACGACCACGCATAATTCCACTCTTAGCACGAAGTTCGTTTCGCAATTTGTTCTGGAATTGATAAACGCTAACTGGCAAATCTTTGTAGCTCTTTAAGTAATTACGAAGAAGATCGACAATCGGTTCCTCGTGCGTCCAACCAAAACCAATATCCGTGCCGTCTTGCAATTTAGACTTAAACCAAACGTCGACCAATTCATCACTCCAGCGACCAGTTTCTTGCCACAATTCCTTTCGCTGCAAAGTACTCATTACCAATTCCTGGCTATTAACCTTGTCCATTTCCTCGCGAGCAATTTGCTTAATATTCTCAAGAACCCTCAAACCCAACGGCAAAAACGAATACACACCCGCCATCGTTTTATGTACGTAGCCAGCACGAATCAAAAGCTGGGCGTTTCGCGCAACCTCGCCAGCTGGCGCCTGTTTCAAAGTTCTAGTAAAAAGTTGTGTCATTCGCATATTTTTCTCCTTTACATAAATATAAATGGCAATAACGATTCCGTCTGATTAATTGCGCCCGTATTGACAAACAAGAAATAAAAAGCTATTCCGTTTTTCGCCATATGCATCATAATCGGCACCCAAATTGCGCCAGTATATTCCCTGGTCGCACACATCACCAGGCTTAAAGTAAATGTATCAATTGCCACCGCCCACTGCAATGGTGAATCTGGACCAACCCAAAGATGTGCCGCGCCAAACGCTATGCTCGTTATGATAATCGATAGCCAAATCGAGAAAGAATTGCGCAACTTGCCGTAAAGATATCCGCGATACAAAAGTTCCTCAACAATCGGCGCCAACACCACCAGCACAACAAACGCCATGATAAATTGCCAATGAGTCGCCAGCATACTCTGGCTGAACGGTATAGCTTGCTTTTGTTGCATATCCACTAAGAAAACAACTCTGGCGATACTCATTGTAACCATTGTTAGTAAAAAGTACGCCACAAAAGCAAACGGAGAAATGAATATTTCCAAAAACGTTGGCCAGTCATTCACGCCCAAATTGCTCAAAGTTGTTCGGCGCTTCTTAACCAAAAACGGCACACCAACCACGACAATTAGCGACAAAATATATACGACAACCGAAAGCACCGTGTTAAAAATAACTGGATTCACAGAATTGAGTGGCACGCCGATTTTTATCAAAGCACCGACCGCCAATGAAACAACAACTTCCACCGCCAAAAATACGCCATAAACCCAAGCTGGGAGCGCAAAAATCAGCCACCATTTGCGGTTTTTTATTTTCTTAGAAGAGTTTTCCAACATCACTGATCGTCACCAAAATTGTTAAGATTAATAGAATTAACATACCAGTTGCCTGAATATTTTCCTCGCGCTCTTTCGTCAGATCTTTCTTAAATAGACGGAAAATTGCCATCGTGAACCAGCGACCACCGTCAAGCGCTGGAATTGGTAAAATGTTCATCACCGCCAGCGTCAGAGAGATTAACGCCGCCACGAAAATGATGTACTCAATTCCAGAACTGACAACTGACGGGAATAATACGCCCAGTATGCCAATTGGTCCTGCTACACTTCCGCTAACAGAGGCCAAATCAGCTCGTGCAGATTCTTTTGATTCTGCGGAACCAAATATTTGCCCAATTGATCCGTGTACGGTTTTCACCAATAACACACCAACACCTTTGATAGTTTCGTATGACAATTGCCCGGTAGTCGCCACACCCGCAATAGGCGCCGACCATGTGCTATACATTTTCTCCGTCTGCCCCGGAATAACGCCCAGATATCCGCTTCCCTTCACGGACTTTTCATCATTCAGCTGGATGTCAACAGCCGATTCTTTGCCGTCACGCTTGTACTTGACGTTGATTTTTTTGCCAGCATTTTCCTTCGTTACAATTGGCAACTTTCCCGCCTCTGTAAGCGACTGGCCGTTTATCTTAATAAGTTCGTCATTAACCTTAAGTCCAGCTTTATCGGCAGGCGAACCTGGCGTAACTTTCGCTATCGCCACTGGCGAACGCCTAACCTCTGTATCAAACGGCAATTGAACTTGGTTCGACAGGATTTTCGGCATACCAATTACCGCAAGAATCGTAAACAAAACAATTGCAGTTATCCAGTTCATCACGACGCCAGCCAGCAAGATTTTCGTCTTCACCCAAAACGTCGATCCGCCGTATGTACCCTCGCCTTTTGCGGAATCATATTCACCGTTCAGTTTGACAAATCCACCAAGCGGCAGCCAGTTCAAACTAAACGTTACGTCCTCACCCAAGAAACTTCGCTTTACTTTCCATTTTTTTGCGGCAGGCGGAAATCCGATTCCGAACTCCTCAACCTTAACGCCGTTTCTCTTGGCGACAATAGCATGACCTAATTCATGCAAAACCACCAATAAAATGAGAACAAATAGCCCTAAAAGTACTCCCCAAATAATCATTTCCCAAACCGCCTATTCCGATTAGCATATTCCTCTAAAATCACCGATACGTCGTCCACCGTCATGTCTGGCCAATTCTTCTCAATAAACATCAATTCGCTGTACGCTGATCGCCACAACATAAAGTTGCTGAGTCGCTGCTCGCTAGAAGTTCTAACAATCAAATCGCACGGCGGCACCTCTGGCGCGTATATATTTTGAGCAATCAACTCAGGCGTAATTTCCTCAGGAGAAACTCCAGATTGAACAATTTTTTTAACCGCATCAGCAATCTCCAAATGTCCGCCATAATTTAAGCATAAAACCAATTCTCCATTTTTCAGATCGGCGGTTTTTTCCTCAGCCTCGTCAATCGCTTTGATCAATTGATCCGACAAGCCTTCCCTAGACCCAATAACCCTCAAGCGAACCTCGTTTTCAATAAATATCGGAAGATCAGCTTTCAGTATGTTCAATAGCAATTTCATCAAATGTCGGACTTCTTCCTCTGACCGCTTCCAGTTTTCCGTACTAAAAACATAAGCACTCGCGTATTTCACACCTCGATGAAGAGCTTCCAGCGCCACGTCTTTTAACGCATTATAGCCCGCCAGATGTCCTTCGTATGTCGGCAAGCCATGCTGCTTTGCCCATCGCCGATTTCCATCAACAATAAATCCGATATGCCGCGGCAAATTCGCATCTTCACTCATTATTCGCCCTCCATTCATCAATTAATTTTACATCTTGAGTATCTTTTTCAAGACTGCGCCATTTTTTCCATCGAGATAAAAACTCTAAATTGACGAATCTCACACCATCATACTCCACCACGTAATCAAGCAAATCATCATGGCTAACAACTTGCCCATCAAACTCCCATCCGTCCCAAACTTCAGCCGAACCATCATCTTTTACAAAATAAAAACGCTGATTATCGTCGAACTTTTTAATCCAATCGCTACTTTCTTCGGAGAGCTTTTTCATTAAATCAGAACTCGCCGCAAGATCAATATCACTAGCTGGACGAATCCCTAATTGATCCAAAATCCCGCTACCAATAACAATAATTTGATCCAACGGCAAATTCAATGCTTTCACTTTATCGACAAAAGTTTCGCTCATTAAACGGTTAAGACGTCCTTTTCCTTCGCCTTAAACGCCTCGTCAATTTGCGTTTGCATCTTACTCATTAAGCCATCAATCTCTTTCTCTACACGCTTCAAATCGTCTTCACTCAGCTCTTTATTGTCCTTCATTCGCTTAGCGTCCTTAAGGGCATCCTGACGAATATTACGCATCGCAATTCGAGCCTCCTCAACTTTCTCGCTAACCTGTTTCACCAGTTGGTGGCGGCGCTCTTCCGTCAAAGCTGGAACTGGAACGCGAACCACTCGCCCATCGTCAGACGGATTAAAACCTAGGCTTTGGTTATCGCGAATTGCAGAAGAAATTGCCGTAATGTTACTCGGGTCAAATGGTGTAACTAACAACATTTGTGCCTCTGGAGCGGTTACGTTTGCAACCTGATTAAGCGGCATTTTTGAGCCGTAAGCCTCAACCATAACGCCGTCAAGCATTCCAGCGTGCGCCCTGCCCGTTCGCACCTTCTTCAATTCATCTTGAAAAAAGCTAAACGCTGCATTCATTTTTTCTTCATAAGGGTTTGTGTCGAACATATTTCCTCCAATTTATCTATCCGTTATTATATCAAACTTCAAGCGTCTTGTCTGCTAATTTTGCCTTACGCCCCGTGCTATAATAACAGAGTGATTTCTAAGATTAAGCTATACAATTTCCGGTCTTATCATCTGCACGAAGCGACTTTTAGCAATTCTGGGACGGTAATCGTTGGACCAAATGGTACAGGAAAAACGAATCTGCTCGAAGCGGTTTATGTAGCGCTACGCGGCAGTAGTTTTCGGGGCAGCCTTAGCGATTGTATGACGCTGAACGCCCCGCAAACAATTGTTCATCTGGAGGGCGATTTCGGCGAGCGACGTATTAAGCTTGATTCAATTTCCGGAAAAATCAACAAAGAATTCATCATCAATGACAATAAATCGAAGGTCTTAACCAGAAAAAACCGCTTGCCTGTCGTTTTGTTTGAGCCAAGCGAACTAAGATTAATTTCCTCGTCACCATCCCGACGACGCGACTTTCTGGATGGCTTAATTGCCCGACTTGACCCCAAATATGACACGGATTTGAGAGCTTTCAATCGCACTCTTTTACAGCGCAACGAACTCTTAAAATCCCACCAAGAAGACTCATCAATTTGGCGCGACAACCTGTTTGCTTGGGATATAAAATTTGTCCAATATGCAACCAACATTGCCCAAAAACGAGCCAAATTTCTCCAGATAAACGAGCCTCGCATAAAAAATTTATACGAATCTTTGGCAGGAAAAGACACGCAATTATCCATCGAATATGGCACTATTGTACCTCTGGAAAATTACGACCAAGCCCTACTTAATCGCTTAGGAAAATCCCGCGAATATGAAATAGTAACCGGTTTTACTTCGGCTGGCCCACACCGTGAAGATTTCACAATTTTTCTCCATAATCAGCCCGCCATTAAAGTTGCTTCACGTGGCGAAATGCGAACAATTATGTTGGCGTTCAAGTTGCTAGAGCTTGAAATGCAGACGGAGATTAGCCAATCTCGACCACTCATTTTACTGGACGACGTTTTTTCTGAATTAGACGCCACTCGCGAAAAACTCCTCCAAGAAACCATCCAAAATCATCAATTCATCGTCACCACGACAGATGCGCGCCACCAAAAAGACGGCTGCTCAATAATCTCCACACAATAAAATCCGCCCTCTCATGTGAAGGCGGATTTATTTTTCCTAGGCTTATTTATGCTTGAATCGCATCAGAGTTATCAGCTAATTCACCCAGAACAATCGCCACGTTATCTTCAATGATCTCATCATATTCTGGAACTCGCTCACGAATCCATGCGTCAATTTCTTCAGCTGGCGCATCATTGTCCTGCATCTGTACCAACTCTTTCAGCTGATCATCGTCCAGAGATTCAACGATTTCTTCGCCAATTTGGCTATTGATCGTATCTTCTACGTGCTGAATCAGCGCCTGCATCTGATCTTCCGGTAGATTGATGCCGATTGAATTCAGCTGTGCCTTGGTGACTATTGTTACTCGAATGTTTAATTGGGTTTGGTCGTTATTCATGATTTTATAATATCCTTTTTATGTTTTATTATCAATTATGCTTATTTACCGTTGCTCGATTCGCTATTTACCTCAACTGGGTCAAGTTTGTTGGCGATCGCCCTAGCAGCCCTACCGACAGCCCTACCAGCTCCCGCAACAGCATTTCTACCAAGATTCATCATCCAGTTCGCGCTCTTGCCAGCAACCCGCGCCAGCTTATCTTTGGCAGATTCCCATTTGTCGCCGAAAGCCTCTCTGCGAGCTTGTCGTCGTGCGTTTTTACGTTCCCGGGCTTTTTCTGCACGCTCCTTCATGGCTTCCTTAGCTTTATCTATTTCACTCTTAGCCTTATCAATTTCTTCCTCGGCAGAATCAATCTTACTCTTCAATTCACTAACATTAAGTTCAGCAAGATTCAACTCCGCTGCGGCAGCCCCAGCCAGATTACGCTTTTTGTCAGCCTCCAAGCGCAACTTCTCATTCGTTTGATCAGCTTCAAATGCCTTCTTCGCGGCGTCATACTCAGCGGCAGCTTTCTTAGCCTTCTCTTCCGCCTCTTGTCGTATCTTTTCTGCTTTTTCCAGCTTGGCGGCAGCCTCTTTTTGCTCTTGCTTAGAGTTTTTTACAGTCTCTTTATTGCTATCAATCGTCGACTTATCTGTCGCATTATCCTGCTTATCCTGCTCTCGAGCTTCGTTATATTTCTGCCTATCCAACTCGCGCTGTTCTTTAGCCTTAGCCCGAGCTTCCTTGCGTTCTTGACGAGCTTTTTGCCTTTCTTCTTTTCGCGTACGGGCTTCTGAGGCTTTCTGAAGAATAAACTCTCGACCGCCCGCAAACAATTCCGCAGCCTTATTCTTTGCTTCAGACAAAGTATTGCCTATATTTTCCTTAGCGCGTCCAGCTCCTTCAGCAATCTGTCCAGGTAATTCAGAACCCCGACTCACGCCAATATAAAAACTATCTTTCAAACCCTTCCATACGCGACCAAGACCTTCTTTAGCCTTATTCTTCAGCGCAGCAACTTTCTCTTGGCCATCAGCAATACGCTCATCGCGCGTTTTCTTCTGTAACTCCGTAGTCGGATATTGTGTCGTCTCACCCATAGCTTCGCGATCGCGATTAACCTTCACCTTGGGTTTGTCTGGATTTTGCTTCGCAGTCGCTCCTGCTTCATCCTCAAGAGCCTCTCCAGCAGCTACTACTCTTGCCCACGCATCTTCCGGAGAAGAACCTTGTGCGGAATTTTCTTTCGGATAATCAGCTGTATTTTTGCCTAATTCACTCATATCTTTCCTTTTTTTGTTTTTACTATCATTTTTGATATGTACCCATACTAGCACATATTTGCGATATTGTCAATATGCTTGTGGTAAATATTGACAAAATAAAAAATCGACCGCATCGCTACGGCCGACTTCTTCTCTGTGTGAAAATCTATTCGCTGACGCCCAGCTCGATTCGCTTAAACTGACGAACTACGATGTTCTCGCCTAATTTCGCAATTGCTTCCTTAATGTGTTGCTCAACAGTCTTAGAGTCGTCCAAAATGTACGTCTGGTTCATAAGAACCTGCTCAGCAAAATGCTTCTTTAATTGACCTTCAACGATCTTTTCGCGCATTTCTTCAGGCTTGCTTGCCAAAGATTCGCTCGCCATAAGCTCAGCTTTAACGCGCTCCATTTCCTCCGCTGGAATGTCAGCTTCAGAAACATACTTTGGACTCATCGCTGCAATTTGCATAGCAATTTCGTGCGCCAACGTCTTAAAGTCGTCAAGTCGAGCCACGAAGTCGGTTTCGCAGTTTACCTCAACGATAACGCCGATTCGGCCAGAGTGAACATAACTTTCGATCAAACCTTCACGAGCTTCACGGTCGCCCTTCTTTTCAGCTTTCGTCAAGCCTTTTTTGCGCATAGCTTCCAAAGCTTTATCGAAATCGCCCTCAGCTTCAACCAAAGCTTTTTTAGCGTCAGTCAAGCCTACGCCGGTCAATTCGCGCAATTTTTTAATATCGTCAACAGAAACGCCCATCCTATTTCTCCTCTTTTTTAGCTGGTTTTTCTTCAACCTTTACGCTACCTGCACCTTCAGCAACAGCCGCAGTGAAGTAGTCTAATAGCAATTGAATACCCTTAACAGCGTCGTCATTACCTGGAATTACGTAATCAATTCCTGTTGGGTTAACGTTGGTGTCAACAATAGCAAATACTGGCACGCCCAAAGTTTGAGCCTCGCGAACTGCATTTGCGTCGGTCAATGCGTCAACTACAACAACAGCGCCTGGCTTGCCCATCAAATCCTTGATGCCGCCATATTTCATATTCAAGCTGTCGATTTCCTCTTGGAAACGCTGCACTTCAAGCTTATTATAACGCTTTTCCAAATCACCTGAAGCCATTCGCTTTTCAAGATTCTTCAGTTTCTTAATTTGCTGAGCAATAGTTGAACCGTTAGTCAGCATACCACCAATCCAGCGCTCAACTACGTATGGCTGGTTAATCTTTTCAGCTGCTTCACGAACAACGTCTTTAGCTTGTTTTTTAGTACCAACAAACAGAACCTTACGGCCTGATGCGGCGATTTTTGTCAATTCTGGCAAAGCCTTGTCCAAAGCTTCAACAGTCTTAGTCAAGTCAATAATGTGACTATCCTGACGCTTACTGTGAATATATGGCGCCATCTTTGGGTGCCAGCGGCTGGTTTTGTGTCCAAAATGAACACCTGACTCCAGCAAAGCCTTAATGTCTACCTTTACAGACATTCTCTTCTCCTTTTGCCTCATCCGCTCACGATTTGGAGTGTGAAACGGATTGTGTCATTAAAATTAGTTACCTGGCAATTATACCAAATAATCAATAAATCTGCAAATATTACCCTTTATCTAGCAATTGTCTAAATCGCGATAAACCATCAAAATCTTCACCATTTCGATACGGTCGTACTATATTTACCAACGCAGGTAAAATTAACCTATCAATTCTCTCCCCCTTGAGAATCCCCCCTTCGATAGCACGATAAGCTATATCATCAACCTCACAGCCAAATGCGCTATCAGTCGAAGAGTGTATACCTGTTACTCTACTTACACCCCAATCATTATGGTCATTTTTGAGTCTATAGTAAGCCTCTACAGGATATGTCGCCTCCCCCCACAGAGAGTCCGCACTTATACCATTATCAATGTAGTTACTACTAGCTGCCATAACCAAAACACTTGCCTCATGGCTCTCAGGATCATTATCTACTGCAAATCCTGCAATTCGTTTCTTTACTTGATCACCGCTAATAATCCAATCATCAAGAAATAAAACCTTAGAGCTCTTGTCAATCTCACCTCTACCGCCATACACTTTCAGTCTACCTTCATATTCTTCGAATTCATCGTCTGGAAATTTAGATAAGACCAAACTTAAAATATACTGACTACTTTTCATCTCGTTTTTAACACGACACTGACTTAGCGAATTTCCTACGTCAATATAGACCGGCTTATTATCAACCTCCAAATGATATCTCAGCCTTTTCGCTAACGCGTTTGCTGCGAAATTTAGTTCCGGCATGCCCAAAAACGCCAATTCATCTATTAATTCTTTAGCACAATACTCCATGTAATCAGGTAAATAATGCTTTGTCATCTCTATAAATTGCACAAAATCATTTATCGCTTCGTATTCAGTCGTTTTATATCGACTTTTCATGAACGGAGGGTCGCTCGTTTCCGTGCCCAGATAATTATCCGCTTTTACATAGACCATAAGATTACCTCGACTAGCGTCTTGAGCCTGAGATAATAACTTTGGCGGCGCCACTGGACTTAACTCACTCAAAATATCAGGACTAGTCGGTAACTCTATCATACCTATATTATGTCATAATTTTGTCAAAATAGCAAAGTTAAGATTGCAGACTTTTGACATTTTCCGATAAATTATGTACAATTGAACAGTTATGAAAAGCAGTATTCACCCACAGAACTATCGCCCTGTCGTATTTAGCGACGAACAAGCGGGCTTCGCGTTCTTGACTCAGTCAACAGCGCAAACAACCGAAACCATCAAATGGGAAGACGGCAACGAATATCCATTAGTTAAGGTTCACATTTCATCAGCTTCACACCCATTCTTTACTGGTGAAGAAAAGATTATCGACACCGAAGGTCGTGTTGATCGCTTTAAGGCTCGTCAAGCAGCCGCTGAAGCTCGTAAAGCAGCTTTGGCAAACAAAGCAAAGAAAGCTAACGCTAAAAAAGCAGCTAAAACTGATTCTCCAAAATCAGACAAAAAGACTAAATAATCTGACAAATTAGTCCGACAATCCAAAAACCGCTCAATCACTGGGCGGTTTTATTTTATATTAATTTAACTTGACAATACTTAGAAATATCTGTCAATGTATGATATAATTTTATAGATATGGCGAAGATTTCTTTAGATATGGATTCTCTGAAAAATGAACGAGCTGATTTGAGCAATTTTTTAGCGCAACCTGATGCTTACAACTCACCAGATTTTACGGTAAAAAACAAACGATTTTCAGAATTAGAAACGCTTATCTCCAAAGGCGAAGAGCGAGAAAACCTGGAAAAAAACTTAGTAGAAGCCAAAGAATTAGCCAACGAAGGCGGCGAATTGGCTGCCCTGGCGAAACTTGAGATTACTGAAACCGAAGCTCGATTGACCGAATTAGAAGAAGAATTATTCATCCTTCTCACCCCAAAAGACCCCAACGACGAGAAAAATATCATCATGGAAATCCGCGCTGGTGCAGGTGGCGATGAAGCGTCGTTGTTTGCAGCGGAACTATACCGCATGTATTTACGTTGGTGCGAATCTAACGGCTATAAAATAGAATTAATTAGCGAATCAGCCAATGATTCTGGCGGCTATAAAGAAGTTATTTTCATGATCAAGGGCGACGCACCATACTCTAAATTGAAGTTCGAAGGTGGCGTACACCGAGTTCAACGAGTTCCAGTCACTGAAAGCCAAGGTCGCGTCCACACTTCAACTGTAACGGTGGCAGTTTTACCAGAAGCAGAAGAAGCTGACATTGAAATAAATCCGAACGATTTACGCGTTGACATTTACCGCTCCAGTGGACACGGTGGTCAAAGTGTGAACACGACAGACTCAGCAGTACGAATCACCCACTTGCCGACTGGAATGATCGTCACAAACCAAGACGAAAAATCGCAAATTAAAAACCGCGAAAAAGCCATGAGTGTGCTTCGTTCACGATTGTTGCAGATGAAAATTGACGAGGAAAACGCCAAATTAAGCGCCGAGCGACGCTCGTTGGTTGGAACCGGCGACCGTTCGGAGAAAATTCGAACCTACAACTTCCCGCAAGACCGAATCACCGACCACCGCATTCACTACAGCCGCAGCAATATCCCCGCTGCAATGAACGGGGATATCGACGATTTGATTGAAAATCTACAGAGATATGAGCGCGAGTTGAAAGCTCAGAATGCTAGTAATTAGCGCAGCTTACTTACGCGGCTCAGCAGACTCCAATAGTTTTGCCAACTTACTTATTTCGTCCACACCGACTGGTTGACGATTCAGCCCCATTTGTTGCTCTAATTTATCATTCTCTATTTCATTGTTACACCTATCAACCATACGTATTATGATGATACCTTCGGGGCGCAGTACTCTCTTTAACTCTCTCGACCGCTCAGCAATATTGTCATCGTACCTCAAAACCTGATCATCTTCTATATAATAATCATGCGTCTCTTTACGTCCCTCATCCCACTCCATAATTGATATGGATCGTTCTTTATCTCCATTATCAAGCAGAGCGGATTCCACACTGACCAATATATAAGATCCGTCTTTTTGAGGAATTTCTAATAAAACTTGCGATTCTACCCGATCCATCGATTCAGTATGATCGTAAGTTTCCGCATCTCCCGCAAACCTAAGCAACGTCAGCTGAACCAGATCATCAAATTCTACTGCCGCCCGCAACTTTTCTTCGGTCGTCAGTTCAAGATTAAATCCTTCTGCAAACTCCATTTGTTTTGCGGCTTCACTACTGTGCGTATTATTTGGCAGTTCCATTATATATTCATCTCTTTCGCTAATGATATGAAGCCTATAATACTCTCTCTTTTTTGATTTATCAATACTTTTTACCATTTTTCTCAGTTTTTGCAAACATTTTACTTTTTACATTCCATAGATATATGTTATAATTAGCTATATGATTATCTCTGAATGGCTAAAAATTGCCACAAAATCCTTAAAAACGGCAAACATCCCGTCCGCCAGATTAGACGCCGAATTAATATTAGCCAACACTTTACGAAAAAACCGCACTTACCTACACGCTCACCTGGACGAAGAAATTGACCCCAGAAGATTTGACATCGCAAATGCCAGACTAGATCTGAGATTAGACCGCGTGCCAATCGCCTACATTCTGGGCTATAAAGAATTTTACGGGCGTAGATTTACCGTATCTCCTTCCGTTTTAATTCCCCGCCCTGAATCCGAAGATCTAATTTCATTGTTCTTAGAACTAACCGCCAGCGAAATTGCCGAAAAAGTTTTAATTGACGTTGGCGCAGGATCTGGCTGTCTGGGAATTACTGCCAAATTAGAGAGAAGCAACTTGTCGGTGATCTTATCCGATATTAGCAAACCAGCCTTAAATATTGCAGGAAAAAATGCGAACGCCTTAAATGCGGACGTCCATATTCAACAGCAATCATTACTTAATGGTCAGCTCAAACCAGTCGACTATATATTTGCCAATTTGCCTTACGTTGACAAAAATTGGGACGTATCTCCAGAACTTCAATACGAACCAGAAATTGCGCTTTTCGCCGAAGACGAAGGATTGAAACTGATATTGCAATTGATATCACAAGCACCACGATGCCTCACCTCAAAAGGTTTGTTATTTATCGAGGCGGATCCTCAGCAGCACAATAGAATAATTGACGAAGCCGTAAAAAATGGTTTTGTAAAAGAGAGAGTTCTCAATTACATCCTAGTTCTGCGTTTCACTGGCGCCCAAGATTAAATTACTACAGAATTTAAGAATACTAACATCACTAAGATAATTCCGACAGTAAGAATCACCGGAGCGGATATGTCTGAAAATCGAATAACTTTGTGCTTGTTGTAAGATTGGTAAGCTTTACTGGCGACGAGCGAGAATAGCAATAAGATTATTGTAACCTGTGAAACGCCGCCAAATAATGACTTTCCGTAGCTATAAGTCCAATAATACGACAGCCAACCCAGCTCAGCAAAGACGAGTCCCCAGATTGCCGAAAGTAAAACCGTTTGTTCTTCGTCATAACTGTGTAGGAAATGGCGCGCAGAACTATAACCGATCAAGAACATCAGAATAACAACCACAGAAACTGGCCACTCGTACGACACCACCATAAGCGCAGTTACACCGACGAAAATAGCGATCAACGACTGCATGGCGACCTGCCAGCGCTTAGACATCGGCTTAATCACAACCAGCCAAATTGCATATAGTATTGCCAATGCTACGCGGAAATAAAACACTGACGTAGGTAGATACATCAGACCAACAACACCAATTCCAACCGTTAAGTCAACCAAGTTAGCCTGGATGTTTGCCCACCAAAAACGCGGACGAACGGCAATTATGCGCCATTTACTCAGCACAACAAGCGCTAACGCTGGAAATGGGGTCTGAAACGCTTGAGCAATAACAAGCAATGCCGCCGCCAAGCCAATATTTAAGACATAGTAAACTAATTCGCTCCAAAACGTTCTTCGCTTAACAGTTTTCAGTAACTCCATAACTTACTCTATTATACCAAATTATGAGCCAGTTCCCACAACAACGATAAATTGTGCATCAACATTCAAATTATACTTCGAGGAATCTGATGAAACCGAGCCGTACAACTCCTTAAATTTATCTTTTGTGGCGGTTTTTTCTTTACCAGCTGGCAATTGATAAACTTGAGTCTTCCCTATTTTTTCATTGCCTGGAGCATTGCCGACATGAACAACTTTCATCCCTAATTCTGTCAATTTGTCCGCTTCTTTCTGCGCTGCACCAGCCACGCCGGAACCATTCAACACGGCAACTGTGGCTTTTTCCTTAGATAATGGCGTTGCGTAAATCTCAGACTTTATATAAGCGCGAATGTCATCATAATCATACAATCCCGCAGCTGGCTGAACTATGCTTGCGCCACCCGCCGTGCCAGTAGTCATAAGTACGTTGTTTTCCTCCACAAAACTCAATCTGTGAATATCAGATTCTTTTATCTCCGAGCCAAGGTTCATAATTGTGCGGATTTCTTTCGTGTCAATGTTTGTGCGCAAGTTTTTACCCATCGCATCCATCAGTGATGTCACCTTACCAAAATCAGTCAGCGTTCCCGTGGAAGTAGCTTTGCTTTTCAGTGCCATCATAACCAATTGCTGGTTTTTCTCTCGGTCAAAGTTGGATTGTTCCAATCCGTAAGTTGGCGCTACCAAACCACGCGCTCGAGAGAACCACATCGCTTTTTCGCCGTCCATTTCATGCTTGCCGTTAGTTAATTGCATATAGTGACCCGTTGGACATCGTTCGCGACGTTGCTGATAGTTCAATTCCTTCGCTCGACACATCCAGTCCATGCTTGGATCAAGGATTCCCCGCGGATCACGACTCTGTACGTCAACAGTAACTCCGCCGACCGCATTGACAGCATCACGAATCACCGCAGTATTAATATGCGCCACATACTGAATATCCATACCGAATATATCGCCGATGAATTTCTTCGTTTTATCCATTCGTTCGGCTTCCGCCTGTGTGCTATCGCCGTTATTCACGCAACCAAAATATTCATTGATTTTACCAGCGTAGCCAGAATTACATGCCATGCCAAATTTTACGTACAAGTCACGCGGAATACTAAACATATACGCGTCTTTCTTTGTCTGATTGACGCTAAGAATCATCATTGAGTCGGTCAATGTCGCACCTGGATGGTCTGGATCGTCATCTGTTGTACCTAAAATCAGCACATTGCTTCGACCATAAGCATCCTCTTTCAGCTTCTGCTGCGAAAACAACCCTAAGATTCCGCCGTTATGGAACACCGAGTTCATCGTCTGCCATAATTTTAATAGCAGCCAACCTGCCACAATTGCAATAATAATTCCGATAATCGCAAGAATAATCCTGGTAATTAACTTTTTCTTACGCTTCTGCTTACGCTCCTGCCGATGAGAAGGCTTGGTGTTTTCATCAATCGCCGCCAACGATTCGCTAATATTCTGCTTTAATTTATTAGCAGAAGTTGGTTGCTGAATATTCCTTGTCGCATTATTCGACACTTGCGGACTATCTTCGTTACTACGATAATGCCCGAGCGTAGTCGTTTTTTTGCTAGTAATTTCCCCCAACGAAGTTCGCTGTGGTCGCTTGGCGACAAATCCGTCCATCGACTGTTTGCGTGGTTTCATATCTATTGATTATAACACACAAAACGCTTATAATTGAAACAATGGACGCTACTTTTATGGATCGTCATCCAAAATTACAAGATGGCCTGGGAATGGTCATTTTCGTTGTTGGCGTGGTGATTGGTACACTTTTATTGAACACTTTTGTATTTCAAACTTTCAATGTTGAAGGCGCCAGTATGGAAACAACAATGTACACCGGTGATCGTCTGATCGTCAATCGATTGCCCGTCACTGGTTCAAAATTACAGAATAAAAATTATATTCCAAAGCGCGGACAAGTAATTGTGTTTAAGAATCCTAATTTCAACGCCTCGACAGGTAAAGATGAGTACATCGTTAAGCGCGTAATTGCCTTTGCTGGTGAGCGAGTTACTGTGAAAAACGGCACCGTAACTGTTTACAATACGGAAAACCCCGACGGATTTAACCCTGACACCTCAGTCAATAAAAATGAGCCAGGACAACCTACTTCTGGAGATGTCGATACGACCGTACCAGAAGGTACGATATTCGTTATGGGCGATCACCGCCAAGGAAGCTACTCTTGCGACTCCCGAAATTGCATGGGACCAATCCCCCTTTATGACATCGTTGGGCCAGTTAGCCTACGAATATTTCCATTCAATAAGATTCGTTCGTTTTAACAGAATATAGTTAGACGATTATTTTTCTAGCAATTCTCTTATTCGCTCAAATTCAAGATTATCTTTAAACTTGATACTAATCTGGCCAGCTCCACGGCCGTTTGTACGAATTTTCACACCTGTACCGAATCGCTTTGAAAGACTTTCAACAGCATCTGCGTGAGGCATATCTGCTGGGCGGCGCTTGTTCTCGATTGGACTA
The DNA here is from genome assembly GCA_938042055.1 of uncultured Candidatus Saccharibacteria bacterium. Taxonomy (GTDB): domain Bacteria; phylum Patescibacteriota; class Saccharimonadia; order Saccharimonadales; family Saccharimonadaceae; genus Nanosynbacter. The sequence goes on along the minus strand of CALIRX010000060.1, from coordinate 8,310 downwards.
GCCTTCGCCTGCTTCCACAAAGTAACAACCTGCTCGATCCGTCGCGCCGACCACTCTTCGCGAATAGCTCGCTTCATAATATCTTCCGCGGCATCATCAGGTAAACCAATTAACGGCCTAGCTTGCCCCTCGTTAAGCTTCCCCTCAAACAACGCCTTCTGTACAGACTTCGGCAATTTCAACAACCTCAGCGTATTACTGACCGCGCTTATAGATTTGCCGCCCAGACGCTTGCCAATTTCCTCCAGCGTCATATTGAATTGGTCGCGCAATTTTTGATAAGCAGTCGCAGTTTCAAGCGCATTCAAATCATGTCGCTGCAAGTTTTCAATCAAAGAAGTCTCCAAGCGATTTTGGTCACTCATACTCCTGACAATACACGGCACCTCTGTTAAATTCGCCCTATTCGCCGCACGCCAACGTCGCTCGCCCGCCACTATCAGATATTTATCGCCTTTTGGCGTCACAACAATCGGCTGAACTACACCATGCTCGCGCACCGATTCCGTCAACTCATTCAAAGCATTCTCATCAAAAAAGCGACGCGGCTGATCTGGATCTGGGACGACTTGATCAATAGCAATATCTCTCAAATGAGAAACTTTCACGTCCTGTTGTGCTGTCGGATCGAACGTTTCATCGATCAAATTAGTTGGAATTAACGACCCAAAACCTCTGCCTAAACCTTTTTTCATCGTTCCACCCTCTCTATAATTTCTTTCGTTAGCGCCTTATAAGCCCGAGAACCCTTTGAAAAACGATCGTACGCTCCAACTGGCGCGCCATGACTAGGAGCCTCAGCCAAGCGAATGTTTCGCGGAATACTATTCTTAAAAATCTTATCTGGAAAATACTTTTTAACCTCAGCATGAACTTGCCCGGATAATGTAGTCCTGGAGTCCATCATCGTCAGTAAAACGCCCAATAATTCCAGAGGTGGATTAAGCCCCTTCTTTATCAATTTCATACTTTCCAATAGTTGCCCCAATCCTTCCAATGCGTAAAATTCTGCCTGAACTGGAAGCAATACGTAATTAGCGGCAATCATACCGTTGACCGTCAACAAGCTCAAGCTCGGCGGGCTATCAATAATAATATAATCGTAATCCGTCGCCTTTTGTAAAGCTTCTCGCAAGCGAACAAACCTTCCCTGCGCCTGCGCCAACTCCACTTCCGTATTCGCCAAATGAGGTGTAGCTGGAGCGATTGATAAGTTTTTATATTCCGTTGGCAATATGATATTCGCCAGGTCAATTTGTCGCATAATCACTTCTGATATTGTTGCGCCTAAATTCTGTTTATCTATTCCAAGCCCACTAGTAGCATTGCCCTGCGGGTCAAAATCCACCAATAATGTTTTCTTGCCAGCTTTTGCCAAAAAATATGCTACGTTAATTGACGTCGTTGTTTTGCCGACGCCACCTTTTTGATTTGTCACCGCAATGATTTTTGTCATTCGTTCCCCTTTTTACCTGCCTTAATTATAGCATGAGCAGAACATAAATAACAGACATCAAAAAACCGCTTCCTTTACGAAAGCGGCTCTTAGACTATTTGATTGACGTAATTTCAATCTTCGTGTACTTCTGGCGATGACCAGTTTCTTTGTGTACACGCTTCTTACTCTTGTAGCGGATAACGCGAAGCTTATCGCCCTTAACTTCCGCTTCTACGACCTTAGCCTTAACGCTAGAGCCTTTTACGGTTGGCGTACCAACCTTGGTTTTATCACCATCAATCACTAAAAGTGCGTCGAGAGTGAGTTCTTTTGTGCCTTCAGGGAGGAGATCCACCAAGAGGGACTCTTTTTCGCTGACAAGATATTGTTTGCCAGAGATTTTTACGACTGCTTTCATTTCGTTCCTTAATTATTATGAATTAACTCTAATAATTCTATCAAAAACTAGCAATAAAATCAAGTACAGTTAGCAAGTAGCGTTTTTCGCCATAGCGTTATTCGCCTTCAACCAACCATTCGGTGAGCCGCATTCCATATATTCACCCTTAGCTTCACCAACAGCAATCACGCCGCCGCCATCAATGTACACATTAATCGCGTCCGTTAGCTCAAACTCTCCTCTCTTAGGATTTGCTGGCAAAGTTCGCGCCAACTCAAAAATCTCTTTGTTCAGTACGTAAAAACTTGAATTGCTGAGATTACTTGGAGCTTCTTCCAGTTTCGGCTTTTCAATTATTCGCACAAAATTGCCCTGATCATCAGTTTCAATAATTCCTGTTTGCGGAATAAATTCCTCTTCGACAGGATTTCCCAATAGCCCAGCCGACAATCCACGCGATTCCACCAACTCCGCCAAATCTGCCGCGTTTGAACCGCCGTCATCACGCCAAAAGAATTGATCGCCCATAATCACAAAGGCCGACTCGCCCTGTTCGATGAATTCACTCGCCAGACCAACTGGAATACTTGTGCCATAACCACCAGTTCCCGGCTGAGTTAAAAAATGTATTCGGACGTCGCGAAGTGGCGCCACCAGAGGTAATTTATCTTCTTTTCCCGCACGGCGTAGATAATCGTTTAATTGAATATTCGAACGATAATAGCTCTGCACTTGAGTACTTTGCTCACCAACCACAAAGTAAATATCCTTCACGCCAGCGCGCACAACATCTTGCACGATATAATCAATCACTGGCCTTGTGCCGACCGGCAACATACATTTTTCAATAGATTTAGTAATCGGTAACATTCGCGTGCCCCAACCAGCGACCGGAATAATGGCTTTAGTAATCATAGAACCTCCTACATTTTCAGCTCTTTGTGAGCTCTTCTTAAAATCTCCAACATTTCCGCATAGCGTTTTTCATCAGAAGAAACCCGGGCGTATAGAATAACTATATTGTCCATCACTTCAATGTTAGCTTTTATATCCTGGTCATATAGCCACGCCATAAAACTCGGATTTAATAGCTCAAAGCTCGCCGCCTGATCTTCGTTTGTGGCAAAAATAGTATAGCGCTTATTAAAATCTCCCCACTCCATTTCAATTTTCTTATAGCCAATTGGCGATATTATTCGCTTCCTAAAAATGCTGTTATCATCCCTGTCGACCAAAATTCCACCGTAAGATTTAGGCAACATAATCTGACCAATAAGGTAATTAACTTCATCCTTATTTTTACCTTCATCTGTAAATCCATTGCCGTTTTTAAGCACGCAAGTATAAAGTTGGACAAGAATTCCGTCATCCCAAATACCAATAACGTGATTATTCACATCAGCAGAGTTAAAATAACGTGGCAAAAATAAATTACCACCCTTCGGAAGAAGTAGCCTACCCCAATCCAGACTAAAATACATGCCGTTATCTTTGGCAAACTTGTTGAGTGAACCAATCAACGTACCTACATCTTCCGTCGGCTGATTTATGCCATCTAATTTCCACTCATTGCCTTCACGAACAAAGTTCCACTTCTCTGCAAATTCTTCGTTAGTGCTTCGGGTTCTCTTACCTGTAGCAACCTCCTCTAGCCTATCATCTGCTTCCGCTAAAAATGCTACGCTCACCCTATCGCTTTGATTATTAGCATCGTCATGCGCGTCAGCAAAAATAGCCTCATTTATCCGCACGTTATCGACGATATTCCTACGACCCATTTGACGTAAAGCCTGCATCACTAGTCCAATGTGATTTGAATATCTCTGTGTCGTGTACTTACGGATTGATTCATAGTCCAAATTGCTCCAGTCGTACTGAAACCTCTCGAAAACTTGCTTGGCGTAATTAGTAAGATTATCTGGCTGCCATAACGAATCAGCAGAGGAGGCTTGGCGAACTGTATTCGTAGCCGCCTCACTATTTTGGCGAAATACTTTGAGCTTATCAACAAATACAGAGATAGCAGCCCCCACAAAAGTAGAAATAACTGCACATATGAACCACATTAAATCGGCTAAATACAGTAAACTAAAAACTAGTCCAACAGCAACACCCACCAAGAAGCCTGCTATTTTCGATCTAGTCTTCCTTTTTACAAAGCCTGCCACACCGCCCGATACAGCTGCAGGTAGCATCAAAATTAAGGATCCCCCAGAAGAGCCCGACCCACCTCCGCCGGCTCGAGCAAAAAACATTAAAGACTCAATTAACATGAGCTAATTATACACTATTATCTGTCAAAATCGCCATCCGCACGAGACCAAAACTTGCGAATATCCTCTATATCGTCGGCATCTAGACGAATTGCCTGTGGCTCCCGCTGCTCTTTAATAATCTCTTCAGCAAGTCCATCCGCCAGCGGATCAATTGGTGAAAACCCTACTTTACTACCAAATAATTTGTTGAATAAATTTTGCATAACTTTTTTATTTTTATCAATTAACATTGATATATTAGCATAAGTACGGTTAAAAGTCAATAGAATATCCTCCCCATGAAGAGGAGGATATTTTTTACTGAAATTCTTATGAGAATCTACAAAATTACGATCGCTTAATAATTGCAGCACCGCCAGCGGTAATTGCCGTAATAGCAGCGGCAATAACTGAGTATACACTCGCGCCAGTTTCAGCTAAAGTCTCAGTAGGCTTAGCTTCTTTGCGTGGAGAAGCTGAAGCTGGGGTCGATTCTACTAGAACTGGAGTAGCCGCTACATTAACATTTTCCGATTCAGTTGAAGCTTCAGGATTTACTGGATTTGCTGGAGTAGCTGGATCTGGATTAGCAGGAGCTTCCGGTAAACTTTCTGGGTTTTTCAATGTTGCCGATGTCTGGCTCAACTTCACAGCCTTTGTCAGACTGCCACCAACAGTCAATGCGACAGTTTGATGTAATGAGTTATCGTAATTGCCTTCTTTATCGAACCAGTATGTGTCAATTGAAATAGGAGTATCGTATGGGATTGAATCGGCAGAACTTGGGTAATACTTCTTCACCAAATCCTCAATCGACAGCTCACTGCCCTGCATCAATTCTTGACGAATAGCGCTGTTTAATTGAATCTTATTTGCGCCGCTAGTTATTACAAATCGATAATGGTCGTTCGCGGTACCTTCAAATTTAATTGTATTTTTCTCACCCTTATATTGAGCGGTGGAAATTGTTATTTTTGGTGCAGCTGGCGGATTAGCCTCTAATGCAGATGCGGTTACGTTGCCGAATATTACGCCAACGGTAGCCAATGCAGCGATAGCTCCAGCCTTAATCAAGTTAATCATAGCTTATCCTTTCAAATTATTATGCTATGAACTTGTTATACTAGCTGCCCTTGACTTTTGCAAGCATAGACGTTATAACTTAGTTTTTTACGCCTTTTTCAGGGAAATTTCTACCAATTTACCCTCGATTTTGGCGTCATATTTTTCCGATTCATTGACCACAGAATTCAATTCCACGGCGAGCGTTTCAGATTTAATGACATCGGCGAAAGCGTCAACAGCTTGAGATATTTCAGAATCGTCACTGGAAATACTAAGTACAATTCGATCATCTATCTGCAGACCAGCCTGCTTGCGCGCGCTTTGGACGTGGCGAACGATTTCACGCATCAAGCCTTCGCGCTTTAGTTCAGGAGTGATTGTTAAATCATAAACAACGCTCGGTTGCACCGACTCAGACTCTAAATCTGTAACAATTTCAACCGATTTCACGTTCAATTCATCTTTAGCGATATCAATCAAGAACTGCGCAACTTCCGCTGATGTATCCTGAGAAATAGTGTTGATAAGCTTCACAGACGCCAACGGCTGACGCACCTTAATTCCCTCCGATGCGCGCTTCGACAAGCCGTCATTCACCGCAGTACGCAGTGCATTCATGTCGCGTAGCATTGAATTATCTATTTCACCAGCCGGCAACCAATCTTTAAGATGAATCGACTCGTTATCGCCCGTCAAATTATGGTACAATTCTTCCGCTAAGAATGGCGTAAACGGCGCTAGCATATAACTGAGTCGCACCAAAACGTAATGGAGCGTGCGGTAAGCGTCATTTTTATCACCATCATCTTCAGATTTCCAGAAGCGACGGCGGCTGCGTCGGACGTACCAGTTACTTGCATCGTCTAAGAACGGCAAAATCGGCTTGGTCGCATCCTGCAAATTATAGTTATTAAGACCTCGCTCGACCTCTGTTATCAATTGATGCAACCTCGACACAATCCAAATATCCAACGGATTTGTTAAATCATGAAGCGGATCTGACAAATCGCCATTAAACTCCCAGCCATCAACTTCAGCGTACATCGTGAAGAAGTCGTACATATTCCAGATCATACCAAGCTTACGCGCTACATCCATCACGTCCTTATCCGCCAAGGCAAAATTTTCGCCGTTTGTTAGCGGACTTGAAAGCATTAAGAATCGGAAGCTGTCGGCCGAAGTCTTATTCATCAATTCCATCGGATCGGTATAATTCTTTAGCTTCTTGCTCATTTTTTTACCGTCGGCGGCATTGATAAATCCAGTACAAATCAAATTCTTCCATGGAGATTTACCAAACAAAGCCACGTTTACCGCCGTTAAACTATAAAACCAGCCACGAGTTTGATCAATCGCTTCAATGATAAAGTCAGCCGGAAAACTTGTTTCAAATTTTTCCTTGTTCTCAAATGGATAATGGAATTGAGCGAATGGCATCGAGCCAGACTCAAACCAACAGTCCAAAACCTTACCGATGTGATGCATTTCTGCGCCGTCGCACTCAAACGTAACGTCCATAACTTGCGGTAAATGATAATCATCCAACTTGCGGCCCGTAACTTCTTCAAATTCCGCAAAGCTACCAATCACCTTCACCACTTCCGTGCCATCATTTTTCACGCCCTTCCACACTGGAATTGGTGTTGCCCAGTAACGATCGCGACTCAAGTTCCAATCCGGCGCCTGCTCGATAATGTTATGGAATCGTCCAGTCCTCAGATTGTCTGGCGTCCAGCTTGTCTGCTCGTTCGCCTCCAACATTTCCTTTTTCTGGCTCTGAATATCCATAAACCAACTTGGGTGAGCACGGTACATCAATTTCGTGCCGCATCGATGACAATGCGGATATTCGTGGCGAATATATTCAATTTTCAGCGCCCGACTTTCTTCTAATAAAGTCTTCGCTATCTCTTTATTTACTTCCCAAATATTGCGACCCAGCCATCTGCCTTCTGTGTAATTTCCATCACCGTCAACCAACGATAGCACTGGAACGTCATTTTTTCGGCACAATTCATAATCATCCTCACCGTAAGCTGGCGCAATATGAACAATTCCCGTACCATCATCGGTCGTCACAAAATCGGCGTGAAGAATCTTATGCGCAGCCGGACCGCGATTTTCGAATAGCGGCTCAAATCTTTTACCTACCAATTCAGAACCCTTAATCGTCTTAACAATCGAATATTCCAGCGGCTGGTGTTTTTCATCCGTCATGACTTTCTCAACGCGGTCGCTTGCGACGTAAAACTTTTTATCACCGTACGCCACCAAAGAATAATCGACATCCTGATTCACCGCCAAGACCATATTTGCCGGCAAAGTCCACGGCGTCGTCGTCCACGCAAGCAAATATTCATCCTCATCCTCCAGCTTAAAGTAGACGAATAAGCTCGGGTCAGTGTCCATTTGATAGCTATTTTCCATAGCCACTTCACTCTTAGAAATTGGCGTTGCGTCCTTTGTGCAATAGACCAAAATCTTTTCGCCTTCGTAGATTTTGCCTTCTTCGTAAAGTCTCTTGAACGCCCACCAAACAGATTCCATGTAATTATTATCCATGGTTTTATAAGCGCCCTTAAACTCGACCCAACGACCAATTCGCTCAATCGTGTCTTCCCATTCGGTGCCAGTTCGAACCATAGCCGCTCGACATTCCTTGACATAATCCGAAACGCTAATCTTCGTGCCAATCTCTTTTTTATTAGAAATGCCTAGCGTTTTTTCGACGTAAACCTCTGCCGGCAGTCCGTGACAATCCCAGCCCCAACGGCGCTCAACTCGCTGACCTTTCATCGTGTGAAATCGTCCCATCGTATCCTTCACCGTACTAACCAACAAATGTCCGTGGTGCGGCGTTCCCGTCAAAAACGGAGGACCGTCATAAAAAACCCAAGAATTATCAGCAGGACGCTGCGCGATCGACTTGTTAAATGTGTCATCCTCTTTCCATCGCTGCACCCAATCTTTCTCATATTCTGCAGCTCGACGACGTGTTCTATGTTTGAATTTCATTATATTGCCTCCTTTATTTTTTAGACCTTCGACAATTATTTTCAATTAAAAATCACCTCTTTTGACTTCGAGAATCCGCTAGAGGTGTTTTATACGGACGGTACCATCTCGATTCCAAAAGAAGTGATTCTTTCAGC
>CALIRX010000059.1 GCA_938042055.1 uncultured Candidatus Saccharibacteria bacterium | reverse complement strand
ATGCGGAAATTGAATATGCGTCGAGTTTGGGGATTGATACGGTGGTGACTGATCATCATAATGTTGCTGAGACTCCACCGCCGAGCGTTGCTGCGGTTAATCCGAAATTTCCTGGTCATAAATATCCGTTCCGCGATCTTTGCGGTGCTGGTGTGGCATTCAAGCTGGTGCAAGCTCTGCAAACCGAACTGGACGGGTTGCCAGATGGTTACGAGAAGTGGCTATTGGATCTGGTGGCGCTGGGGACGGTTTGCGACATAGTTACATTGGCGGATGAAAATAGGGCGAATGTCTATTGGGGTTTGGAGGTTTTGAAAAAGCAGAGGCGTCCTGGTTTGAAGGCATTGATGTCAGTGGCGGGAATTGAGCCGGAGAAGGTTAATGCTAGACATTTGGGATTTGGCTTGGGTCCACGAATGAATGCGGCGGGCAGGCTGGAAACGGCGCAATATACTCTGGATATGCTGACGGCGAGTGATGGTTTGGAAGCGTTGGAAGCTAGCGAAAAGCTGGAAGAATTGAATATCAAACGCCGCAGCATTCAGGACGAGATTTTTGACGAAGCTTGCCAGCAGGCGGACAATATGACTGATGATCGAGTTTTGGTGGTGAATAGCGGCAATTGGAATCACGGAGTTATCGGCATCGTGGCGTCAAAGTTGGTTGAGAAATATAAGAAGCCGGTTTTTATAATTGGCGAGCGTGGCGATGAGGCTACGGGTTCGGCGCGAAGTTTTGGCGATTTTTCCGCAGCTGACGCGGTCCGTGCAGCTGACGGCATCATTATTAAAGGCGGCGGTCATGGCGCAGCAGCTGGCGTGACGTTGGCGACTGAGAGAATTGACGATTTTAGGCGACGAGTGAATGAGTTTTACGACTCATTGCAATTGAAAAATCAGGAATTATATTTGTTGCCGAGAGTCGATGTTGAAATTGACGATTTTTCGGAAATTAATGAGGAGCTGATTGATAATTTGGCAAAGATGGAGCCGTTTGACAATGGTAATGCGGAGCCTATATTGAAAATAGCCAAAGCGACGGTTTTGAATGTGAGGAGAATGGGTGCGGATGGGCAACATGTAAAATTGACCTTGCGTGATAAGAATGACGTTGCGCTGCAGATGCTGGCTTTTAATGCGCCAGAAGAATTTTTCCGTGAAGTGGGCGACGAAGTGTCTGTCTGGTTTCAGCCAACCATAAATGAGTGGCAGGGAATGCGGTCTGTTGAGGGGCGATTATTGCATTTAGCTTAGGCGTAATAGTTGCGTTACTTAGATATATATTGTATAATAAATCCAATAGCTTAAATTTATTTGGAGTGATATTTTTATGAGTTCAGAAAAACTTTGGACGCCGTCATCTAAACGTACAGATTATGGCTTTGAGAATGGTCTACAGGTCGCCAAGATTGATAGCGGCTTAAGACAGGGAAAGACTATACAACTTGCTACGCAGGAAGATATGCGTCGCTTGGCTGAGGAATCTTACAATTCAAACCATATGAATAAGACTGTTGAACAACTGAGAGATCAGCGCTATATTCGTGTATTTAGTGGACTGGGTAGAGTTGGGCTTGAAGTCGCGATATTTGGTAATGAAAATGCGAATAAGATTCAGGCTGTTTTGTATGGATGGGGAGGAAATTTCCGTCATCCAAACGCAATTCGAGAAGCCGCCGTTCTGGCGTGCGAGAATCCGGATACAGCTATTATGGTTATGAACATGCCGGGAGTGGGTAATTCTGGGATGCTGCCCGAGTCTGTTCGTAAGGAGATACGAAAGACTGGTAGCTACGGTAGCTTAGGGGAATATGTTGGTCCAGTAATTGACCATGTCGCGAAAGATTTCGACGAGGTTAGTGTTGGTGGACATTCTTTGGGTGGTCGTGTTGCGACGTCGTCAGTTGCTCACATGGAATCTAAGGTTAATGAGCTACGACTATTCGATCCGGTAGGGTCGCGTAGTAATATGGGACTTGTTGCTTTGGCGGCAAATTTCATAGGAAAAGAGGGCGTGGAATTGACACGTTACGGCAAGGAATCATTGAGTCCAAGCGCAAAAGAACTGGGCTTGGAGTTCTTGCAGAGAGAAGATCCTAAAGTTATTGAGGAGGTTGGTAAACTCTCAGGAGAGTCAAGTGTCGAGTTTGCTCCACCGAAACAAGGTTGGCGCCAGCAATTCCTTACTGATCCTTTTGCCTTAAGTAATGATGGCTTATTGGAAGATTTATTGAAAGCCGCGCCAAATGTCCGAAACAATATTATTATATTTGTACCCGAAGGTAGTCATTTGACTAATATGCGTGACATGGCTCGCATTGTCGGTATTGTGAATGGTGAGCCTAAGTCGACAAGTGCTGAAGTCGGACTATATGGAATTTTAAACAACCACACTCACAATGTCATGAACGACCCTACTGTGTTAGCGATTGTGTATGGCGCTGATACTAAAGATCTCGCCTTGTCCGCCTAAAGCTTGCAGGGCGATTATTGCATTTGGCTTAGGTGTAATAGTTGCATTACTTGTAGAGTAGATGTATTGTTATAGTGTATTAATATTTTTGGGTGGGAGAATTTTTTGGGAGGTTTGGTATATATGGAGTTTTCTAATAGCGGCAGTGAAATTATATATCAGAAAGATACACATACTAGCCTGGGGAGGGTAGCGCTAAAGTTACTGACTAATTATCACGAAGATACACGCTCGGAGCTGCCTGGCAAAGCCTTAGCGGATCTTAAAGAAGAGTATGATGACGTAGCGGGTAAACATAAGGAATTCGCTGAACATTTGAATGAAGCTTCTAGCTTGAGTTCTTTGGTAGCAGCTGCTGGTCACTTAATTTCCCTAAAGGACGTAATGTATGAGATAAATAATGGCGTTCAATTGTCTTTATCCAGTGATGCGAATGGAGAAGTTCCTGGCGATTCGACTTTGCCAGAAAATATTCCTTGTGACCTTGCCAAAGTTAAAATTTCTGAAAATGATGATGGTACGTATACTGCCAAGATCCCTGTTACAGAATACAGATTTGACTGTAATAGGCATATACGGGCTGATGTGACCACTTATACTATTACGTTTACTCCTGATGGTGAGGTATTAAATCTCACGTCAAAGAAGGTGAAGGGATAATCTAGTTGGCAAATACTTTCTTATCTGTTATAATGTTTGCAGTATGGTACAAGTAACACGTAAAGATCAGAAGGAAGCGAACGAAAATATCATTCGTCGTTTCAACCGCAGGGTTTTGCAAAGCGGTGTTTTGGCTCGCGCTAAGAGCGTTATGCGTTTTGAAAAACCAATTTCAAAGACCGAGCGTCGTAAAAAAGCTATTATTCGCCGCGAGCGACGAGCTGAAAAAACGGCAAAAATGCGCCTAGGGGTGCGTTAATGTCTGCGCTAAAAGAGCGCATTACTAGTGAAATGAAAGCCGCTCTATTGAGCGGCGATCGTTTTCGTGGTGATGTTTTGCGTAATCTAAAGGCAGCAATCTTAAACGAAGAAGTTTCTTTGGGCAAGCGAGAAGACGGCTTGGATGATTCTGAAATTGAAAAAGTCGTTGCTCGAGAAGTGAAAAAGCGCGTCGAAAGCGCGGATTTATATCGAAAGAATGACCGTGCGGAGTTGGCGGAGCCTGAAGAAAAAGAAGCGGAAATTTTACGAGAATTTTTGCCAGAGCAACTTGGCGAGGCGGAAATCTCAAAGATTGTAGAAGAAGTTATTGCGGGTATGGACGATGTCTCAATTCAGAAAATGGGACAAGTTATTGGCGCGGTAAAAAATAAAGTCGGCAATGCTGCGGATGGTGCGTTGGTGGCAAAAATTGTTAAAGAAAAACTCACAAAATAGGAGGAAAAAATGATTGTATTTTTTGGACCGGCGGGTGCTGGTAAGAGTGTGCAGGGGCAAATTTTAGCGGCGCGTCATGGTTGGCGTTGGCTTAGTGCCGGGCAGTTGTTGCGCGATACTCACGATGGTGAATTGATTCATCGCATGCAATCTGGCGAACTGGTGCCAATGGAAACTATCAACGGTTTGATGGGCGAGGCTCTTAATAAAGCTAAGGATATTAATGGCGTAATTCTGGACGGTTATCCAAGACAATTAGAGCAGGCTAAATGGCTGATTGAGTCGCGTTCACATCACGGAAAAGACGTTAAGTTGGTGATTGTGCTGGAAGTTCCGCGCGATGAAATTCTGGAGCGTTTGAGGGTTCGCGGTCGAGTTGACGACACGCCTGAAGCAATCGACAAACGACTCAGTATTTATCGAGGTGAAATTTACCCGATTCTGGATTATTTGAATGACAATGGTGTTCCAATTTTACATATGAGCGGTGTTGGAACTGTCGGGCAAGTTCATGATGAAATCGAGAGAGAGTTGGTTAGTCGCGGTATCGTTGAGGGTGTAAAATGAGTCAATTGATCACTGGAGAAAAAACGCCGCAACAGATGAAAGATATGCGTGAGTGCGGTAAAATGCTTGCGACAATTTACGATGAATTGAAAAAATCCGTAACGGCTGGAATGAGTGAACTGGACGCTAATGATTTTGTAGCCAAGCGAATTAAAGATTTTGGCGCAGAGGCGACTTATCTTACGGACGAAGTGAAATTCCCGGGAGTGATTTGTACATCGACGAATGAGCAGTTAGTGCATTCTTTCCCGACCGAATATGTTTTTGAAAAGGGCGACGTGGTCAGCTTTGACTTGGTGATTGGCTATCGTGGAATGAAGACGGATAGCGCTTTTACTATGGTTGTCGATGAGGAGCCTAAGGGCGCGAAGAAGCATTTATTGCACGCAACTGAACAGAGTTTGTATGCGGGAATTGACGCGATAACTGGTGATGGAACGAGAGTTGGCGATATTTCAGCAGGCGTGGAAGCTGTACTGAAGAAGGCTAAGCTTGGTATAATTCGTGAACTAGTTGGTCATGGCGTGGGGCTGAGTATGCATATGGAGCCAGAAATTCCGAATTATGGCAGGCGAGGAACTGGTCCGATATTACACGCTGGCGACACAATTGCAATTGAACCGATGGCGAGCCTAGGCGGTGAGAAAATTATTACCGACAGCGACGGCTGGACAATTAGCATGAAAGACGGCAGTCTGGGTGCGCATTTTGAGCATACGGTACTGATTACCGAAACTGGCGCTGAGATTATCACGAAGCTTTAATTATTAATCTGAATCCAGCGATTCGTTATCGAAATCTATCTCGGCGACTATATATCGGGGACGGGCGGCAAGATCGCCGCCGCCCCATCCGCCGGCATAACGAGTTACGCCGTGCTCAGCTTGCCAATCTAGATCTGTTTTTTGGCTGCATTTTAGATCGTCCATCTTTTTGCGCATCTGTTTTTGCTCGATTCCGTCATTATATACTTCAATGTAGAAAAATACTTTATTTTTGCCACACTCTCTGTATCCAATATTATTTTTTAGTGAAGTGTCCTTTGTTGGACCATTTTTTAGGGTATTTAATAAGTTGTCTGGAATGTAATTAGCCTGATGCATAGCGCGACCAATACCGCCGCCGTCAAACACTTTTACTCCTAAATCGGTATATCCTCCACCAGGACTATCATAAAATCCAAGCGATTTATAATACCTTAAAGGAACTTTATTTCCACCGGCTACGTATGATTTAAAAGCAGTTTCGACTTGATGTAATGTCTCTTTTGCAGCCGCGTCATACGCGTTCTCTCTGAACTTAGAATATGATATAGTGGCAATCCCCGTAAGAATACCGATAACACAAATGCCTATAATAAGCTCGACAAGAGTAAAACCGTTTATGTTTTTCATTGTGAGGATATTGTAACAGAAATATTTTTTGGCAGCAACAAGGTAATTTACTTGCCAAATTATAGGCATAACCTGTATAATAAAGCTTATGCAGGAGCAATCTCGTTATGTGGTAGGAATTGATATTGGCACGAAAAACGTGCGCTGTGTCGTTGGTTATATTGACGCAGAAAATGGTGCGCCAAAAATTGTTGGCGTCGGTGAAGCGCCGAATAGCGGAATGCGAAAGGGAACCGTAACGAATTTGAGTGGTCCAGCTGAGGCTATTGATAAGGCACTGGAGCCAGCCGAACGAATGAGCGGTCATCAGATTAACGCAGCTACGTTGAGTATTAACGGATCTCATTTATTAAGCACGAAAGCCGACGGAATGATTACCGTTGGAACCGTTAATAATGAAGTTACGCACGATGATATATTAAGGCTGGAGGAAGTGGCTACAACTGGAAAAGTGCCGCAGAATAGAGAGATTTTAGATATTATTGCGCACGCGTATAGGCTGGATGGTCAGGATAATATTAAAGATCCAATTGGTATGACTGGCGCGCGTCTGGAAATTAGGGCGAATGTCGTGTCTGGTTTGGTCCCGCACATTACTAATCTACAGAAGTCGGCGGAAATGGCTAAGGTTGAGGCTGTGTCTGTTGTTCCGTCGGTCTTGGCGGCAGCTCAATCCGTTCTTACAGAAAGTCAGCGTGAAAATGGTGTTGCGGTGATTGATTTTGGTGCGGCAACTACAGGAATTGCTATTTATGAAGAGGGCGATCTGCAACATCTGGCGGTTATTCCAATGGGCGGTCAGAACGTAACGAACGATTTGGCTATTGGTCTTAGGACGGATCCGGAAATTGCGGAAGTTGTGAAATTGGCGCATGCGAGATTTGGTGGCGACGTTTTGGGCGAAGTTGAAACAAAGGTTGAAAAGCAGACATATAAGTTTAATCAAGAAGAAATTGATGAGATTGTTCAGGCGCGATATGAAGAGATCTTTGAAGCAATTGCTAAAGAACTGAAGAGAGCTGGACGATTAGGAAAGCTGCCGAGTGGCGTTGTGCTGGTTGGTGGTGCGGCGAAAGTCAAGGGTATGGTGGAGTTTACGAAAGATCAATTGAGTGTGGCGGCACGCTTGGGTGTTCCGGCTGGCTATAGTGGAGTTAGCGATGAAGTGAAAGGCGCGGAATTTTCGGCTGCTGTTGGTCTGATGTTGATCGACTCTATGGGTATTTCGCAGCAGGTAAAACCGATAGTTGGCGCAAATGATGTCACTAAAAAAGCTGGCGGTTTACTTAAAAATATTTTCGCTAGATTTAAATAAATGATATACTTTATGTAAGGATTAAGAGAGGGAATATATGCCGCAAATACAACCAAGTGAAGTTCAAACATTTGCCAGCATAAAAGTCGTCGGTGTCGGCGGTGCTGGTGGCTCAGCTATTAACCGAATGAAAGACGCTGGTCTAACTGGCGTTCAGTTCATTGCTATGAATACGGACGCCCAGGCGCTGCACAATTCAAAGGCTGACATAAAAATTCATCTTGGTCGTGACGCAACTAATGGTTTGGGTGCTGGTGCCGACCCTACTGTCGGCGAGGCCGCAGCTAATGAATCTCGTGACGAAATCAGGGAAGCGTTAGAGGGCGCGGATATGGTATTCGTGACGATTGGTGCTGGTGGTGGAACCGGTTCTGGTGCTGGCTATGTTGTGGCAGAAGTGGCACGCGAGCTTGGTATTTTGGTGGTTGGCGTGGCGACTCGACCGTTTAGTTTTGAGGGCGAAAAGCGCCGAGTTAACGCGGATTGGGCAATTTCTCACTTGGGACGCGAGGTTGATACCTTGATTACTATTCCAAATGACAGATTATTGCAGACGATTGATCGCCGAACGCCGCTACTAGAAACGTTTAAGATTGCCGATGATGTTTTGAGGCAGGGAGTTCAGGGTATTTCTGAACTGATTACTGAGCATGGTTTGATTAACCTTGACTTTGCTGACGTTAAGGCGATTATGAGTAATGCCGGTTCAGCTTTGATGGGAATCGGGCGAGCGAGCGGTGATGACCGAGCGGTTCAGGCGGCGCAGCAAGCTATTGAAAGTCCTCTAATTGAGGTGTCGATTGATGGAGCTAAGGGTGTGCTGTTCAATGTAACTGGCGGCTACGATATGAGTATGGCGGAAATTCAGGAGGCTGCAGAAATTATTACTAGCGCTGTTAGTCCAAATGCCAACATTATTTTTGGTGCGACTTTGAAGCCGGAAATGGAAGACGAACTGGTCATTACGGTGATTGCGACAGGATTTGATAGCGATACATTCCGCCAGCAGGAAGTTAGCTTGACTGTAGGCGACGACACGAAACCTGCCGAAACAGAAGTTGATGACGAAATGGTTAAAAATATTGACCTAGAGTTGGACAAGGAAGAGTCTGCCGAAAGTTTTGTGACTGAGCCAGAAACTAATATTTGGGAAAATCCAACCGTTGAAGCTGACGATGATGAGGATGATACGCCGGCATTTCTGAGGCGACGAAAGAAGAACAAGGAGTAAATAAAATGGTGTTTAATATCGGCAATAGTCGCGTTATTGAATCACGCGAAGTTTCTGATGGTGCCGCAATTCGACGCCGCAGAGAAACTCCAGATGGCAAGCGATTTACTACGTATGAGCGAGTTGAAAAACCGAACTTAGCGGTAATAAAGAAAAATGGCGATCGCGAACTGTTTGACCGGGTGAAACTGGCGAATTCTACACGCCGTTCGGTCGGAAAATTCTTTAAGTCTGACGAGGAAGTCGATAATATCATTACGGCGGTTGAAGACTCTTTATACGCGCTGGGTGAATCGGAAGTTACGTCAAAACAGATTGGCGATCAAGTTTTGGACGAGCTAGAAAAGCGCAACGAAGTGGCGTATGTTCGTTTTGCTAGCGTTTTTTATGAGTTTAAGACGCTGGATGATTTTGTGGAGATTTTAGCGAAGCGACGCAGTAAGGGCGAGCGGGAATTGTAATGCGAGTAGTTGTGATTTATCGTTCGGAAAGCGATTATGCGCGCCAAGTTGCAGACTTTTTGCGTGATTTTAGCCGACAAACTGGTCATGTTTTAGAGGAGATGAGTCCTGATTCTGCAGAAGGTAATAATTTTTGCGAAGTGTATGACATTGTGGAGTATCCAACAATTATCGCGCTGAGCGACAGTGGTCAATTGCAAAACCTTTGGCGTGGTTTGCCACTGCCAACAATTAGCGAAGTGAGTTTTTATGTTTAATAAAATCAAAAACTGGCTATTTCACGAAGATTTGAAAAAGCAAAATTTGGCGGCATTTGTAATGCTTGTCGGCAGTGGACTAGGGTTATTGGCATCATTCGTATTATCTATTGAAGCCTTGGAGCTGGCAAAAAACTCTCACGCCGTATTAAGCTGCGATTTTAGCTCGGCTCTGAGCTGTTCGGCGGTGGCGAATCATTGGTCGGCGGCTATTTTAGGATTTCCAAATAGTTTCATCGGTGTGATGACTTTGCCCGTTATGGTGACAATTGCAGTGGCGTTGTTGACGGGAGCGAAGTTTCCAAAGTGGTTTATGCAGGCGGCGCAGGCTGGCGCTATCATCGGAATGATATTTGCTATTTGGATGTTTTATATGAGCTACGTCGAAATTGGCGTGCTTTGTCCGTGGTGTTTGACCTTAGATCTTGGAATGTTGATGATTATGTTCGGTTTGACGCGCTATAATGTTCTACAGAAAAATATCTCTTGTCGTTGTGCGCAGAAGATCGTTGGTGGTGGATATGATGTGCTTGTCATGGTGTCGCTGGTCGTTGCGGTAATTGTCGCGATAATCGCCAAATTCGGCAGCCAATTGTTCTAGTTTTGCTTGCTTTATGTAAAGTGCTTATGGTATATTTGTGATGTATATTTATGCTCAATTTATACCACCACCATGGAACATAATAGAACGTTATCAATAATAAAAGACCGTAAAGCCGAGAAATTTTTTATCCTTGGCGGTTTTATTGTCGTTAGCGCAGCTTTAGGATTTATGTTTTTGAGTTCTCAGCAAAGTCGTGCGACTATTCCTAGTGGTGGCAAGCAGGTTGAAGTGGAGCAAGTTTCTTATCGATTATACGAATCGTCCAATGGTATTAATCCAGGCAGTCCGCTTGCAAATACCAACACCGTTGCCACATTACCAAAAGTCGGCGCTGATTTTAGGCTGAGGGTTGGTCTGCAAAATAAGAGTGCATATTTTAAAAAATTAGCTGAATACGGAAGTGGGTCTGAGCATAACTGTGCCATTATGTCGGATGATAGTGTTTATTGTTGGGGTAATGGTCAGTATGGAGTTCTTGGCACTAATTCAACCACCTCATCAACGGTCCCAGTACCCGTATATACACAAGACGTTCTCAATGGGAAAACTATCAAACAGATTACCACTGGCTATTATCACACTTGTGCAATCGCTTCTGACAATAAAGATTATTGTTGGGGCTGGGGTACATATGGAAGACTAGGAAATAATGGTATAGTTCAGAAGAATGCTCCAGGTCCAGTTAGAGAATTCGCAACCACAGTCGTCTCTCAAATTGCTGCGGGTAATGAGCATACTTGTTCTCTTAACTCGGAGGGAAAATTGTACTGTTGGGGTAAAGGTATAAGCGGAGAATTAGGTCGTGACGTATTCTTAGGCTCGAACACGCCAACAGCGGTTAATATGAGTAACTTTGGGACGGAATCGGTTAAACAGGTTGTTGCAGGAGATAAATTTACGTGCGCTTCGACGGTTGAAGGCACAGCATTCTGTTGGGGGTCTAATGACAAGGGGAGGACTGGAGTAGGACTTGCTACTGGTAAAACTCAATATCCTACTGCAGTCAAAGGTTTTAATGGAAAAAAAGTTGAGTCAATATCTGCTGGTGATTCACATGCCTGTGCTGTTATTTCTGGCGGTCAAGAAGTGTATTGTTGGGGAAAAAATTTCAAGGGTCAGTTGGGTAATACAGCATTTGGCTATAGAAATATTGCTTCAAAAGTTCCTTTTGGTAGTACTATCCTTTCTGGAGGAAAGACTGTTAAAAATATTTACGCTGGCGGCGAATTTACGTGTATAGTATTAAACACTGGCGAAATTTATTGTTGGGGTGATAATTCTAATGGTCAAATGGGTAGTGGGACTGCTACAGGACATTTGCCCTCTCCCGTAAAAGTGAATGTCCCATTTACGAGTTCTGGTGAAACTTCCATGTATGTAGGTAAAGACTTTTTATGCGCCTTACGTACAGGTGAGATGTATTGTTGGGGTAATAATAACAAGGGGCAGGTGGGGAATGGTCAGTCGAGTAATAGTCCTGTTACGAGCCCTACGCTAATTGCGCCTCCAGGAGGAGCCGTTGAATCTTCATCAATGAAGCTGCGTGTCGAATACGCAAAAAAAGGTAGCGCGGCAACTTGTTCGGCGGTAAGTAGTTCGGATTGGCAAGTCGTGACTGGAGTATCAAAACTTGCTTATTCTGCGAGCGGTCCCGCTGACGGAGCTAGTATCAATAGTAATTCATCTGATCCGGAATTACCGGCAGGAGCTATCGCTTCTCGACCTCAAAGCCTGGTGAGAAAAAGCGGGGCGGCTGGAACATTTACGAATGCGCAAAAAATATCTGCTGGCGAAGTGGGCGTGTGGGATTTGGCGCTTGTTGATAAAGGGCTCGACAGGAATGAAAGTTATTGCGTCCGCGTAGCAACCGATACGACTGCCGCTCCTGGATCTAGTATTGATAACTACACAATGTATCCAGAATTTAAGACTGCTCCTGGGTCGTTAGACATTCGTTTTAGGGATAATGCTGGCGCTACAATTACGGATACCGGTACGAAGTTTGACAACTCGACTATGAGTAATAGCAGTGTAGCTACCAGCGCTTTCTTGTCCAACTCAAGTTCGAAGCAAATTGAAGTTACGAATACACAGACCAGCTCTGGGTGGAGCGTTGTGTTGTCGGCATCTGACGGTGTGACCGCCAAGTGGAAGCGAACTGGCGGCACAGAATCGTATATGTTCAACGGCATTAATGGCGATCAGGGATTTCTGTCTGTTAATTTTGGGACATCATCTGTCTTAGCTTCGGGTAGTTCATTGAGCGGGTCGACTTGCCAAACATCAGGAATATCAAAAGGCGTTGATTCTCAATTTAAGGTAGGGACTGCCACGGCTAACGGTATTACATTGATGAGCAGCAGCGGATCAACTAGTCAATTGGGGTGCGCATTTTTACTACAGAACGTTCGATTAAACCAGACTATTCCAGCATATCAAAAACCAGGAACTTATGAATTGCCAATGACATTAACGGTAACAGCGCAGTAAGGTTGAGTATGAAAAATAGAGTAAAAAAATTATTCATCGTCATAACATTACTAGCTACTTTGAGTAGTCCTTATTCGGCTCTTGCGGATTCGTCGGCTAATTCTAATTTGTCACAGGTGATTACTGATTGTACTCATGATTCTCTGGAGACAGGCGGCCAGATGAATGAGCCAATTTGTCCGATTTTTCCGTCAAAATTCTCTAAGTTTGATTTGGTAAATGGGAAAGATCTGCTGGTGTATGGCGTTTATGATGCGGTTCATACGGTAGCTAATCCCGCGACGGGTCAGCACGATTTGAAGGTTGAGTTTGGTGGTCGGACTTTTGTTTTGGGGCGGGATAGCGAGCTTAAAGTTAACGGAAATATATGGGTGTTGGATTTTTCAAATTGGCAGAATAATCATCCGGGTGATAATTTTATGCCGCCAGCTCCAGAACACACCTATAATGGCTGTGTTACAACTAAACTGAAGGCTAATGCGACATCTCCGGAAATAGTGCGGTTTGCTGATTTTTCATTTACTACTCCGAAAAAGGCCGTAGAAAAGACCATTGAAGATATTATTGTTATTCCAAAGATTGTTAAAGAAGTAAGTAAGGCTTTGGCTAATACGGGAATTAATTTATGGATGATTATGGCTGCTGGTATTGGTGTAATTGTTGCGGCGTTCATTATGTTATTTATTGTTAAAAAACAGAAAAAGAGGGATAAATGAAAAAATAAGCATAATAAGTTATAATGTGATAAATTAAATCAATTAAGTAAGGAGAAAAAATGAAGAAATTAACATTATTAATCGTTGCGAGCGTAGGCGTAGTTGGTCTATTGGGGTTGTATAATATGACAAACCCTTCTGTAGCTAATGCCGCAACTACTGCTAACTCTAAACTCTCTCAGACAATTAATCCTGGAGTTTTGAGTACTGATATTCGTGACTCAACGAATTCCTTAGTTAATAATCCAACATTTGCTATGGGCGCTACGACAGTGTCATCCTCATTAGGGTCGGGAATTGGTGTTTTTGGAGATAATAATAATCGAATCTATGCAGAAAACCCGGGTGCCGCAGATAATGGCTGGACGTTGACACTAAACGTAGCAACTCCGGGAACTGGTGTTTGGTCTGCTGGCGGTGGAAAACAGTATAAATACAACGGAACTATTAACGAGGGTCGCCTAACAGTTAATCCGTCTGGCGGTACGGTAACTCCTGTAATTGGTGCAGCTGCAGGTATTACCAAGGGTACTTCTACGACCTTTTCTGGTACTAGTCCCGTAACACTAATGAGCGCTTCAGCGACTGCTAGTAAAGTATGGGCTGGATATATAACTAATACCTCATTAGCCCAAACCATCCCAGCTGGTCAGGCGGCAGGTACATACGTATTGCCAATGGTTCAAACGATTACGGCTCTTTAGCGGACTAAATTATTAAAAAAGAATAGACATTCTGATGAGTGTCTATTCTTTTATGTGTGACATTGATATAATAAACATAATAGATTTACAGGAATAATTAAATAGAATAGGAAGAAAAATGAAGAAATTAAAAATATTAATCATTGCCAGTGTCAGTATTGTTGGTGTCTTATGGCTACGTGGGACTATTGACTCTTCAATAGCCAGTGCGGCAAATACTGCTGATACTAAATTCTCTCAGACAATTACCCCCGGAGTGTTGAGTGCGTTTTTTTGTAGTGGTCCGAACTACACACCAGTATCCGACCCGATATTTAAGATGGATACTAAATCAGTACAGCTGAACTCACAAAATGCAGAGGGGGAGTTTGGGAATAACAATGCTTTATTGTGTATTGTAAATCCAGGCGCGGCGGATAATGGTTGGACCTTAACACTTAATGCGACCAATCCAGGAGTTAGCGAATGGACCACGGGCGATGGCAAGAAGTATAAGTATAATGATAGATACATCGGCCAAGGGGCTTTGACTGTTGATCCGTCTGTTGGTACGCTTGCGGTATTCTCGCCATATACAAGAACTGGAATTACAGTGGGTTCTTCTGCTAGATTTTCTGGAAGTGATTCTGTGACGTTAATGAGCGCCTCTGCTAGCGCTGATGATTTTTGGCGAGGTCAAATAAAAGGTATTAAACTAAAACAATTTATTCCACCCCATCAATCGTCTGGAGTGTATATGCTTCCAATGACTCAGACCATTACTGCGCTCTGATGAGTGTCTATTCTTTTATGTGTAACATTGATATAATAAGCATAATGAGTTTTTAAGGAGGGGTATGAAGAATTCGTTGTGGAGTAAGGTTATTGGAGTGGCGATGATTGCAGGGCTGATTTTGCCTGTGT
>CALIRX010000058.1 GCA_938042055.1 uncultured Candidatus Saccharibacteria bacterium | reverse complement strand
TTTTAGCATAGAGATAGGTAACCCCTATGATATAATAATGAAAATGAAAACTGTTGTTGCGGCCTTAATAGAAAAAGATGGCAAGTATCTATTAGCCAAAAGAAATTCGGATAAACCACTTGGTGATTTATGGGAGTTTCCTGGTGGAAAAGTTGAAATCGGCGAGTCAGAACCAGAGGCCTTGAAACGCGAGATTATCGAAGAGTTTAATGCTGTAGTTGACGTTAATAAATTACTAGCTGAAGCTAAAATTGATGACAAAACTGTATTAAAACTATATGCCTGCAGACACAATCTTGGCGGCTATCACACCAAAGAACACTCAGAGATTGCCTGGCTTGACAATATCAACGCAGCAAATAACTATGAATTAGCACCAGCTGATATTAAGCTACTTGAGCAAATAACTAATACTACACCACGACTTCACGAATTACAGGTTGGTAAATACTACACCAACAATGATATCCATCGTATATTTTCAGTTAGTACGCAAAGTGGTATGCGTAGATCTAAACGCACGAATAGCCTAGTTTTGATTGCTAGACATGACCAGAATAATCCGTACGAAGATAAGTGGGGAGCAGATGGTATTATGCACTATACTGGTATGGGGCTATCCGGTAATCAATCTATCAACTATTCACAGAACAAAACTTTAGCTGAATCACGAAGCAACGGCATCAACGTTTATTTATTCGAATCAAATAAGTCAAACGAATACACCTATAGCGGGAAAGTAGAGCTTGCGAGTGATCCATATTACAAAACCGAAGAAGATGAAAATGGACATGAAAGACAGGTTGTAAAATTTCCTTTACGTATCTGTAAATAAAGTATTTTTTATTAAATATGCGGGGTGTTTAATTACTAAACGATATTCATCCCACTAAAACGACATCACCTCCAACTCCCGCGGCAAAATCTCCTGCACTTCTACCGAACCTGCTACCAAATGATAGCCGTGCAACTTTGACGGCAAATCACGCTCGACCGAACGCCAATTAACTGGCCGATTTTCATCGAAATAATCGAGTAGTTCTGCATTCAAAAAATGCTCGCGCGGCAGATCCACCGAACCATCCTGATTGACGACCAGCGCTATCGACAAGCCCGATGTCACACCATTTTCATTCTTGGCATACGCCGCCGTTACCAGATGAACCAGCGGCTCAAATTTCAGCACCGACTGATCGCTCGCCTCCACCTGCGCCTGGCCGCGACGCGCTAACTGCTGATTGATTTTTGTTGTCAATTCGTCAACACTATCCTTACCATTACCAACACGACAATAGTCACAACCATCCGCTGCCTCGACATATTCCAGCAGCAAATCCATATCGACGTCAGTGTCGTTAACACCATGCTGTGACAATTGCTCCACCATTTCATGCAGCGCGCCCAGCAAACTATAATCATTAGCATTTCTGGCGGCATCACCTATACGGATGATGGCGCGAGCGACGGTAATAGTTTTGTTTGGCTTGTTCATGCATTTTCCTTAGCATCTTTACTCTGCTCCAAAAGCATTTGTAAGCACCCAGTAGCCAACAACGGGCGAACATAATAATTTGCGTGTGTATCAGGTGTCACAATTACCATCTCCGACCATAGTCAACGCCTGCCGCAAACTCCGCACCGGCGCCGCATATGGTACATTAATTTCTGCAAAATGCCGGCGGGCCGCAGTAATTTTACCCCGTTCATTAGTACTCAAGTGATTATCATGAATATCGTCCGATCCCTTGGTCTCCGCCACAAAGTAAATCCGTCTATCGCCATCAAACGCCACCGCCCAATCTGGATTATACTTGCCGACTGGCGTATCAATCTTAAACCAACTTGGTAGCTTAATATAAAACTGAACGTCGGTATTGTCCTCCAACGATTGCATGAATTCTCGTTCAACTTCTGAGTCAACCGCCACGTAATCGTAGATGGTTTTTGCCTGGTCACCCACTGCAATTGCCCCGCTCTTCATCGCTGCATCATACAGGTATGTCTGCAGTTCATCATTCTCAAACAACGTCATGTCATAATGCTCACCCGTTCTGTGATATTTAACACCATCAACTGCCAAGCGTTGCTTCACCCGATTAATCGCCCGAGCTGTTTCATCAATCACCTGCTGTGGATTAATAACCACCTGCTCAAACATCCCCGCTTGATCAAGCACCTCAAATATCACCCGGCGTGTCATTTGTGTCTGACGCTGAATATCCGCTAATAAATTCGGTATCTTTACCTCAGTTTGACGTGCTGCATAGGCGTTAAAACCGGTCTCGCGCACCATAAAGCCTCTATCATTATTCATCGAGTCAATCAGTGTTTTAGTATCAGCGATATGCGGTTTGCTAATAGCGACCTGTGCTAATTCATTAGCCGCCTCCGTTACTAACTTCTCTGTATCAATTGCCACCCGGTAGGTCGTTTTATGCTTAATTTTATCCCATAATTCCTTGAAAGCCGGATCAAGCGCTCGTGATTTCTGAAATCTGACGACTTGCCGATTATCACGATTCTTGATTCGTCCACCAAAATGGATACCCGTTTCCTCTTCAATCTCCGTCTGGAGTTTACGACTAAAATCTGCATAACTCTCATTAGCCACTACCGTTAGTACGTTGATACTGTCATCGTGCACTCGTTGTCCATCAATATCAACCGGCAGGCGCAACCCTCGCCCGATCTCTTGGCGCTTTTTCATTTGACTCGACGTTTCGTTGAGCGTGCAGATCTGAAATACATTAGGATTATCCCAGCCCTCACGCAGTGCCGAGTGGCTAAAGATAAATCGTAGCGGCTCGCCGGTATCCAGCAACCTCTCCTTGTCCTTCATGATTAGGTTATACGCCGTATCATCGTCCTTCGTCCGCCCACCCTCGCCTTTGGTGTCGCGAGAATCTTTCCATTGGCCATTCTTATCCGCCGCAAAGTAACCATTATGAACTTCACTTGCCGACAGGCCATCCATGACGCCAGTATATTTTGGTTTAGACGAGACCTTGATGTAGGCTTCCTCAAACCACTTAGCAAATTTACCTTTATTGACACCATTCGCCGTATATTCGCGATAATTCATGACTTTATCGATAAAGAATAGGCTGAGCACCTTTACGCCGCTGCCTAGCCGACGCTGTTTATCAAAATGATCGTCAATCGTCAGCTCAATCTGCCGCTTGATAATATCATCATGCAGACTTTCGTCACGCTGACCAACGTAGACTACTTTACCATTACTAAACTCGACGCAATTATCACCGTGATTGATCGACTCGACATAGTAGCCGGCATAGACCGAACGACCCGTCTTTACCTCCAGATCATCGCCCGGAAACGCCTTGATAATCTTGCGCTGCAAGCCGTACTCGTCACTCGCGTCTACCTCTATCTTAGCAAATGAGCGGGTCTTCGACTGACGCTCCAGCGACAATACATTAATATACGCATCATTATAATTGTCCTCACTCTGGACGCTATGCACCTCGATCTTTTTGACCAAGCCTTTATCATAGGCATCGACCGGAGTCAGCCGGTAAAGCAAATTATATAAATGCTTGTGTGTGGCACTATAGCGCAACGTGCACAGCGGGTTGAGGCTAGCAATAGCATTCCGCCGTATGTCTGTCTCCATATTCTGTGGCTCGTCGAGAATAACCACCGGGTGAGTAGCCTTGATAAAGTCAAGCGGCCGCCCATAGTCACTCTGCCGATTCATCACATTCTGTGCCTTGGCGAAGCTATCAATGGTAATCACCATGATCTGCAAGGTATCGTTCGTGGCAAACTCACGCGCCTGGCCAGTCTTTTTGCTATCCCACACATAAAAATTCATCTCTGGATTGTCGTATTCAGCGGCGAAATGTTCACGCGTGATCTCCAGATTTTTCATCACGCCCTCACGAATCGCCACACTCGGCACCACGATGATAAACTTCTTCCAGCCGTATTTTTGATGAAGTTCATGAGTCGTGCGCAGGTAAACATAGGTCTTGCCGGTGCCAGTTTCCATTTCGATGGAGAAGTTGAGATCGTCGCTTTTTGCATCGATGGTATCGTTTCGTTCTTGCACCGCCATAGTGTTTTTCACGATCCGCTTTTTAGTTAGCGATAGAACATTCCCTCGAGCACTCACCTGTTCAATGCTCATCTGTTTCTCATCAACATCCAGCATCTCGGACGATCCACCCTCATACGACTGACCCTGAAAAACATCAACTACCGCATTGATCGCGTCGAGCTGGTAATCTAGGTTTGAATCAAAATGGAGTTTCACTGTTTTCTCCTCAACTTTTTAGTCGCCTTATCAAAATCACTCTCCAGCCGCCTCATTTCATCTTGACGATATTTATCATACTCGCGCTTGGCTTTTTCGATCGCTTGCTTGTGGCTAATTTTGCCAGCATTATCAAGCAATTTCGAATCATTCACACACAGGTATTCGTCCAACTTATCAATCCATTGCTGCATCGTCATAGCTTTGTGCCGAGCAGCTTGTAACTCCGCAAAATCCAAATACTGCGACACGATCAAGTTTAATACATTCAACTCGTCCTCGTTCAAATAATTTTTAGCCACCGATACATCATCAGTCGTTATGTAATCACCCTTGAAATTCGTCAGTCCCATATTTGGTTGCCCGGCGTCAGCACGGTCGAAAATCATCTCCGCTGCAGTTTTACCGTGCACTGCGTAGTGCATTTTATTTTGCACCGTGGCAAAAAACTTCTTCGTCATATCGGCGTCTTTTTTGTAATCAATGCTGGTGGCATAAATATCCGTCACCTGCTGATACAGGTTGCGTTCGCTGGAGCGAATATCACGAATGCGCTGTAGCAATTCTTTGAAATATCGCCCGCCACCTTGCTTGAGGCGCTCATCATCCATCGTGAATCCCTTGATAATATATTCTCTGAGTCGCTTGGTCGCCCATTGGCGGAACTGTGTACCGCGCAAGGATTTAACACGGTAACCGACAGAGATAATCACATCTAAATTATAATGTTTGACGCTATATTTCTTCCCATCAGCAGCAGTTACTCGGAATTTCCGAACAACTGAATTTTCATCTAGCTCGCCTTCTTCAAAAATATTCCCCAGATGCTCCACGATCGTTGGTTTCGACTTATCAAAAAGCTCCGCCATCTGATCTTGCGTCAACCAAACGGTTTCATCTTCTATTTGAACGTTGATGGAGACTTTGTTGTCTGGGGTTTTGTAAAGTAAAAAATCACTCTTTTGCATCACATACCTCCATCCATATAATTAAGTAAACTTGTCTGATCAGGGTTATATTCGAGATCATCACTGTACCACTCAACTTTCATTTTATCTAGACGATTTTCGCTGTCGCGAGTAGCCAATCCTTTGACTAGCACATCTTTTCTATTCTCAGGTTTTAATAAGTCATATGTCGGTGATATCAGCTCTGCTGGCATATCACACAGTACTTTTTGCTTTCCGTATTTGCCTGTGTCTCTTTTTACTTGCAGTGCAAATTGATATCTATGTGCTAATCCGTAAGAATCGATGAACCTACCTACTATTTTGACTTCTTCGGCTTTATCTTTATCGAATAGCTCAACCAGTCTATCGGCAAGCTTATCTTGTGATTCGTCCTTTATAAATGACTCTCTGTCTATGAGCTTAATGATTGCTAGTCTACTCCTAGCTGAGCCCTGTGTTTTATAGCCTACTTCCGCCTCCGTAATTTTGTTTGCACCTAAAACATACAAGTCATTTAGTGTTTTATTACTTTTATGGTAAAAATCTATTGAACTTTTTTCTACGCTATCAACTTTATTTTTACCCTTAAACACGTCAACCATAACCACGCCATTTTTAATATATGGCGCAGATTCAGTAAGTGTCTTACCCTTACTGGCTATCTTCAAACTAACCTGCTTCCCAAGCTCATCACCAATCTTTTGCAAAAAATCCTTAACTCCTGGAAAATTGCCGACTTCTTTGACTAACTTTCCGGCGGCCAGTAGGGTGGCCGGACAGCTACCAGCCTGTAGTATATCTACAACAAACTGGAGGTCTGTGCTACCCTTTTCTACAGATTTAAGTTTTATACTGAGCTGATTTTCGCTAATAAACTCTTTTTCGTACTGTTTTCTCCACTTATCGAGAGCAGCAAAAACCTTACTCGCTTGGCCTATATCCATCTCCCCAGCATCAACACTCGGGCCACGAAATGTTACATATAAGTAATTCTCTTTATTAAGATTAGATTCACCCATTCTTTTGCCTCAGCCCTCTATAGATGTTCGTTTCTTTTTACGTTCAGCAGCCTTTGCAGGTGCAACGTACAAGACTTCACACAATGATTCCAGTAGATCCAATATATCTCTGGCATCATCTCCGCTTACTATATCTTTATTTGGATGCGCAGCATCATTTCCAAGAAACCTAACCTCATGAGCCCATTCCTGTATATCTTTTGTGATTATACCATTACTAAATAATTCATCTATCTGCTGGTAAAGTTTTTTGGATTTATCGGCGCCTTTATCTAAGCATATTAACTGTACGGTTCTACGAGCTAACGCCGCTGCGCCACGATAGGCACTTACCGAATAACATAGTAACGCCTCTTCAAAATCGGCTTTAATATCTTCGGGTATCAAGTCATTGACTGACCCTGGTAATGTCCTCGGATAGATACTTTCTATGCTGTTGTCGTCATCTCGTATTACTAGAAAATGCTGGCTACAGCTATTGCATTCCGATACAGAGTATCTATAGGTGAAAGTGCGTCCATATATTCCACTAAACTGCTTATTGTACCCCGCTCTCTCCGTTAGGCTACTATATCCTTTGCACTTTGGGCAATATATAGAATTTTTATCAGCCATCACACCACCTCCACCCTAACACCCCGCTGTTCGGCTTGGAGGGTTAGGTTTATGCGCAAGGTTTCGCTGGTGCCGAAAGCTCGGTCGAGGATGATGATGGATGATGGTTTGGTGGCAAGGATGGTCGCAAATAATTCCTCCGTCATGGAGTGCGCTAGGCAAATGGCGAGCTTTTCGGACGGGATGAAGCAGAAGTTATCATGCCGCTCAATCTGCACCAGCGGTGAGATACCACGCTTGAGCAGAAGCTCGGTCAGCAGATCATCATCGGTCGTGCCCTCCTCCAGCGGGTCAAGGTTAGCGAGCGCCTGCTGGCGAATCTCCTCCGGGTCGAAAACCAGCTCGTTCCACTGCTTGAAATTACTATCATCCACCCGATACGCCCGAAAACCAAGGTCAAGCGGGATACTGCGAGACAATAGCTTGTCCGCCTGGTTAGCCCGGATTTTGGCACCCGCCCGGCGGATACGCTCACGAGCAATGTCTGCGATGGTGCGGTAACTAGCTTTATACGCCTCCGACTTCTCGTCAGTCAGCTCAGGCAGCTGCACACAAATCCAACGACGGTTGCCACCATCTTCGGCATTAAGCTGGGCAACGGCATGAGCGGTGGTGCCAGAGCCAGAGAAGAAGTCGAGGACGATATCATCTTCGGAAGATGATTGTCCTACAAGTTGCTTAATCAAATCGACAGGCTTTGGAAAGTCAAAATATCTTTTACCGTCAAATAATTTCTCAACATCGCTTGTTCCGTTTCTAGTAAAAACTCTTTCACCAACGATAGAAGAAAAGCCCGGAAGCGTGCCAGATAACTCATTCAGGAAGACTTTTCTGCGCGGACGACCCGTCTTATCATTTGGCCACAAGATCCTGTTCTCGTCGATAAGTCTTTGCATGGTTTTTCTATCATAGCGCCATCCCATCTTCGGCCTACCGTAATTGACATTTGTCGCTGGATCGACTAAATCGAAGTGAGTATTTGGGCGTAAGTCTTCCGAAAGTAAGCCAGCCATATTACCGCTAGACCACGGACCCCTGGGGTCGTTATCTGGATTTGAGTACTGCTCTTCTTTTCTCGCCTCACCTTTTACAGCACGATGTGGTGAACGATTGAAGCAGATAATATACTCGTGATCAACTGAGACACCTGTAAGATTTCTGTTATCTTTATTTTGACGACTCTTCCAGACAAATTGCGCCACAAAATTCTCCTCCCCAAATATCTCGTTCATCATCAGGCGGAGGTTGTGGACTTCGTTGTCGTCGATCGAGACGAAGATGACGCCGTCTTGGCGAAGCAGGTTGCGTGCCAAAAAGAGACGTGGATACATCATGTTCAGCCAGTTGCTGTGCTTATGCCCGCCAGTATTGGTGCGCAGACCGTCATCTCGCACAACGTTACCCTCATCATCAGTGATGCCCGCCTCTGCCTCGTAGCTACGGCGTGTCTGCTTGAAGTCGTCATTGTAGATGAAATCATTGCCAGTGTTGTAGGGCGGATCGATATAGATCATCTTAACCTTGCCGCAATACGCCTTGTGCAAAATCTTCAGCGTCGCCAGATTGTCGCCCTCGATAAACATATTGCCCGTCGTATCCCAATCGACAGAATTCGCCCGGTCGGGGTGGAGCGTCTGGACGGTCTTCTCCTGGATAGTGGTGAAGACGTCGCTCTTACCCTTCCAGCCGAGCCCGTAGCGCTCACCCAAATCAACCGCCTCGCCCAGGGTCGCTTGGAGCTTCTGCCAGTCGATCTTGCCTTCGGTGACTACCTCGGGAAAGAGTTGCTGGAGTTTGTCAATTTGTTGTTGATGTATATTGTCGTTATAGCCGTTCATTTTATTCGCCACTCCCACCGTCTAGGCTTTCTTGCATGTATCGGTAGACCGTAGATACGATTTCTTTCACATCTTCGTTGATATTTTTATAGTACAACTTATCGTAGGCTTCGTCGCCATACTTGCGGATTGGATCGCTGATGAGAGCGTGAATAAACGACTGGGTTGCACCATCAACGCCTTTGAAATCTAATGTGACTTTTTTTCGCTGAGCTAGGGTTGGCATAATTTTGTTTACACGCAGCTCCTTAGCCTTTTCTTTATTCTCAGCAAACGAGCCGACAACTGGCTGCAAATGGATGATCATATAAAATTTGGCCTCCTGTATTTTATTCTCTTTCGTTCACGAATCGCTTCGCCGTATACGCTGCCAATATGAGACATGATTGCTTTAAACTCTGGTGTGTTATCCAGCGCGATGTCTACAGCAACTAGCGTGCCGTGAAAATCTCCCAAATCATTAGTCCGCCTACTATTGTCGCGAAACGGGTCGGCGTATAATGTAATCGATTTTTGGTCGGTCCTATTTTTCAGTAGCGTATATTCTGCCTTGCCGCTGTATATCGTAAAATAACTGCGGGTAATCTTGGCAATTGATTTAATAAAAAACAATCCGGCACCAGCATTTTCACTCGTACCACCCTCTCGCGAAGTTGTTCCTGTTATGCCCGGAGTAAGACTGTACCGTACCGCTTCCAGATCATCTTTTGGATGCCACGTCTCGTTCATGCTTTTCCAGATTCCTATACCGGTATCACAGATAGCGATACTGACTTTATTCGTTTTTTTATAGTATTGCGCGGCAACGATAGCGCCGCACTTCGCGTTAGCATGCTCTAAAACATTGCGCACCAGTTCGCCAATAATATATTTGATAACCATCGCGTCCTTTTCCGGCAGGTGCAGCAATGGTATCATTTCGGCGATAAAATAAGATTGGTCTTCGGGTGTTTTTATGACAGTTAGCGGCACAAATCGCCCAGCTGCTTCTTTTTCTTGATATGTAAATGGCGATACTGTGCTTGCTAAGTTGTAAAGACCCATTCTATCAAGATAAATACCGGTAGCTGGAACTGTACCAATAATTTTCGTTTTATTCTTACCAACTTGCATGGCCAAAGCAGCCACCAAGGCAAGGTTAGCCGGGTGAACTGTTATCCATTTATCGTGCGTCGCAATTTCCAGCTCTTTAGGTTTAGACCAATCAATAGACCGCAAAAAGGTTTGTATATTGCGCAAGTTCCCCTGATTCGACAGAAATACCCTCATACTATAAACAGTATACCCGTAGGATACATTTCTTGTCAATATGTATCCTACGGGGAAATATACGTGATTTTATGTAATTGACTTGTACGAATGTTTTGTCAATATAATATGGTCAACCAAACTAATTCCTAACAGTTCACCCGCCTGGCGTAAACGGTGCGTTACTTCCCGGTCTGCTTGACTCGCCTCCAAACTCCCGCTCGGATGATTATGCACCACGATGATGCTGGCGGCACGATCGGCGATGGCGTCGGCGAAAACCTCGCGCGG
>CALIRX010000057.1 GCA_938042055.1 uncultured Candidatus Saccharibacteria bacterium | reverse complement strand
CGACGGAAAATGGGATAAGAGATTTTCGAGAGAGCTAGCAGAAAAAGCTAAAAACCGATTCAACACCCAATATTTAAATCTATACTATTCCGACCACTCAAAATATGCAGAAGCTTACGATATTACCTTCGGAAATAGAGGAGAATACAATACCGCACTCCAATTAATCGAGATAATTTACCCAGAATACAACGCTGTAGATAACGCGAAAAGGGCAATAAAAAACATGATAGGCAAGATGGACAATGATAATAAACCTTACGATTGGATGTCCAAGGACTTGTCAATACGCACCCTTACTGCGTGGCATGTTGATACTAATAACCACAGTAGCTACATGTTCTCACAAGAAGAAGTTAAAAAAGCATTTGACGAGCTGAGTCACGAGATTAACTTGCCTAAGGTCTTCCAAAGACAGGCTATAAAAGCTCTGAAGATGATAGATTCCTCTATGCACACATCAAAGACGCAATATGAAAGATATCTTTCTGAGCACGGCTTTACCAAGGAAGAAATAAACAATGCCTTTAATACAGTAAAAATTGACTTTGCACATAACGCTCAACTAAAAGCCACTACCAACTGCACAACATGTTCAGATTCAAAAGAAAGTACTATACAACGCTTAGTAAAAGGTTACGGTTTCACCAGAAAAGAAGCAGAAGAAGGAGTTAATCGCCTGAACTATGACTTTAAAATCAATCTACGCAATTTTATTGAGGGAAATTTCACAACCACCAATGCTACCTGGGCGGGATCAATTTCAAAGGAATTCATAATAGACCATATAGTAAGAAATCTTCTATTTGAAGAATCAGAAGTTCGAGAAGTGCTAGCAGAATACAATATCAATTACACTGAGCGAGCACGACTACGAGCTATAGACATTCTGAAGAATGGAAAATATAGTAGAAGTAACTTGATAAAAACCCTTACCGGCTATTGGAAGTTCACCGAAGAAGAAGCTACCAACTCTGTTAAGGATTTAAAGCACGAAAATCTGATTGATTAATTAACCTTTAATCACAAAAGCAACTCAGCCTTAAAATACTGAGTTGCTTTTTATTACAAACAACTGTCGACGGTCAATATCGCATACACGCAACGACAACAAACCTACCGCCAATATCACCCGATGAGTGCGAAAAATAATTTGGATTGTCCGCCGTATCAATTGGCGAGATGAAAATATTTTCAGCAGGAACGCCCGCCTGGATGGCTAGCGAACGATTGAACCCTTGCATGTCTAGATAAATTCCATCAGCCGTTTGACGGCAGAAATTGTGCCAATTCGTATCATTTGTATGATCAAAATAATCCATACGATAATTTTTCTGTGTAATGCTTGGCGACATCCAAATTTGCAAATCTTTTGCCTGGCTACCGCGCTCGACAAAATACTGAACGGCCTGAGACATCAACTGCACAACTGTCGAATGCCGACCCAAATGCGCCAGCATCAGCACCCGACGCTTTGGATCATAGATGACTGTGGCGATACAGTCCGCCACTGGTAAAAATAAACCGATGCCAGCCGCTTCGGTATATAGCGCATCAGCAAAAATCCCCTCGTTGTTATGTCGGGTCGTGTCAGCTTCAGTAACTTCGGCGATATTATCAAACGTTTGTCCTTGGTCGTATGAAATCACGTGATAGACAACGTCGTCATACTTAACACCAGTTTGATCACAAAACCGCCGCCGATTTTCCAGCACCTCAGCTACGTGGCGACCGCGAATACGATTGAGCATGGTACCGTCATCTTTCGACGAGACCGCAACCAATAGATCAGACGGAAAATACGTCGGCTGGTCTGCCGCAATCATCGCGCCCGCCATTCTTTGAGTAGCCGCCGCCAATCCGTAATCGCCAAATCTTCAGCACGAGCATCTGGTGAAATTCCTGCATTTTTCAGCAATTCTTCCGCCACAATCTTATCAATTCCCAACCCACCACTCAGACTAGAGCGCAACTTCTTACGCTTTGCAGAAAATCCAGCCTTAACAATGCGGAAAAAATCTC
>CALIRX010000056.1 GCA_938042055.1 uncultured Candidatus Saccharibacteria bacterium | reverse complement strand
TCTGCAAATTCACTGTGCTGTTGGCGTTGAGCGTTGTTCTTGATCAGACCCGCTGTTGCAATTTCGGTTTCTAGGTCTTTAATATCATTCATGAATGCAGCTTGCTGCTGATGAGCTTTCAAATCTTGTCGAGTTGCATAGGTAGCTGACACGGTTCGTAGAGCACGATCGTACAGAGGTCTCTTCCCATACGTATCAGTTGGTGCGTGACCCAGCGTAGCTTCGGTGTAGCGATTGTCATCTTGTGCGGATAACAGATCTGCACGCCTGGAAGCCTGTCTGGCGTCTAAGTCTAACTTCTTATACCTGGCTGTATCTCTAAATGAATTCTCGGCATTTTTCTGTGAAGTTTCCAGATCTTTTTTGAATGCTCTACCTTTATGATCTGCCCAACGGCGTAAACGATTTGGGTTGAATCGTGCCATATTGGCATTAGCCAACTTCTTGTTTTTAATGGTCTCACGACGATCTTTAGACAAGTTCTTAGTCCTGTCGTATAAGCCTTTATTCTTGTCATTAACAAACCCAGCGAATTTACCCAATACTCCGCCGCTGAGCTTCAGAATTATAGGTGCTAAGGCTAATGGTATAACTTGAACTACCATTCCTAAGATTTGCATTATTCCACCATTTGCTCCAGTGGCGTTTTGGATAATTATTATTCCAGCCAATTGCGCCCCACCGAATATTACAGCGAATGCTGGGAAGAACACTAACATCGTGAAGAATAAGTCTCGCCATTTCTTAAACCATTTTTCTGTGCCAGGAAGTAAATAACAAACGAAGGCTAAAGGTGAAATGATGATTAAGATTACAATTAAAGCTTGGCGCGCTGCCATAATTAGAAGCACTAAGAGAAGTACTAGACCTATTCCCACTAATGCTGATAGTGCCAATGGTAGCAGTTCTGCTCCCATAGCCACTGTTGCAACCACTCCGCCAGCTAAAGCTCCGTTGGATAATATCATCACAATAACTTCTGACCACGTCCAACCTACGCCCGTATTTTCTCCTACGGTGGATATGGTGTTTTTAATTCCCATAAAAGCGTCCTGGAAAGCATAGCCAGTTACGTTTGATAAATCAAGCAATACAGCACAAAACGTGAACGATAAGTTAACCAACACTGCCGCAATTACTAACCTAGGGAGCATTTTTTTAACGCCGTAATTGCTAATTCCTACAGAGGTCAATTGTGAGTAGATAATTACCAAAAACGCCACAATAAACGCCACGTTGCTGATGTTGCGCATAATGACCCACGCCAGATAAATTCCACTGTTTTGGTTGGTTGTTTCTAACGGCTTAGTTTTTAAGAACTCCTGAAGCGCGCTGTACATATAATCTATGCCATCAGCCAGCCAGTTGGAAACTGGACAGATAATCCACCCTATTCCCTGTACGTCACAGGAAGTGCTGGTTGAATTTTCAGAGGGAGATTCAATTGAAATAGTTGAGTTACTGGTTTGCTCGTAGGTGTTCGGTGGTGTAAATGAATAAACTGCGTAAGTCGCGGAACTTAGTGAAGATATTTCGCTTGATGGGAAATAAATAACTTTAGTTTCTTTTTTATTCTTATCTTCATTGACATAAACAAGCGAATTATCAGGTAGATTAAATTGTTTAATCTTTTTATCATCACTTACCTTTGTATATTTTTCTTTGTTGTAGGTTAAATTATGACCGCTCCATTCTGCATCTACGGCATAAACAGAGGTTGAGTGTGTTAAGGTATTAAGAAAAATGCCCACCAGCATCCC
>CALIRX010000055.1 GCA_938042055.1 uncultured Candidatus Saccharibacteria bacterium | reverse complement strand
AGGCGCGTGATGAGGCTGGCGATCAAGTTGAGCGCGAGAAAGCCAAGCAGCTTATCGATCGTCATATGGTGCGCTTGAAGGTTGCTGATCTTCATAGACGTAAGCGACGACGCTAGGATTTAATGTACGACAATAAGATCTCCCGTTATCAGGAGGTCTTATTTTGTCTTTATAATCGCAATCCGGTGATATGGTGGCTACGATCTAGTAGTCGGAGAGGAATGATTTTATAGAACCTATTCCTTTCCTATGTAGCAAGGATTCTTCTTGTTCTGAGACAATTTTATAAAGAGGCTGTATGAATAATTTTCTAAATTGGCGGCCCGTAATCCCTTGTTTTGCGAGATCTTCGTAATAAGTCTCCATAGTTCTGTAGACCACGTCACCTTCATCCAGACTTCGAACCGATCTTTGGTCATCTATTAATAGTGCGCCCTTGTGGCTACGTATATGTTTAGTATCAAATGTTGCACATATTAATCCGTAAGCGCCCAAAATTTCGGTTATTTCTACCAGTCCGCTGAGATATTCTTCTGCTTTTTCGTCTTCTGCTTTTCTGTCACTTGTGATACCAAATTTATCATAATAACTTGCAGTGTCAGGTGCGGAACTCCAAACAACGATGCTAGAACCCAACACTCCTAGTGCTTTAATGACGCGCACTCGAGATTGCTCTGAATTAAGTTTTGTTACCTCTTGTGATCTCTTTCTTATCTTATCTAGCCCATAAGGATCAAAGTAAGGATCGGAAGAGAAATCGACCTCTAACTGGTCACCATTGTTTGGCAATATTAGGATTCCAGGTGTTTTTGACTCATCGTCTTTTATCGTTTGTGTGTCATTCCGGATTACTATTCTTGATTCTGGAGTTAATTCTTCAGGTGTTTTATGAAACAAAGCTATAGTATTGCCTGTAGGAGTGTCTTCGTAGCCATTGTTCTCTGGCAGATATATCGCTTCAGTAGGTAAATCTAACATTTATTATTTTTTATACCATAATAACTATACTTTTTCAAGCAGTTGGCGGACTTCATCAGTCGTCGTGGTGTGCATCAATTTCTCCCGAAGTTCCTTTGCGCCGTCAAAATCGCGAATATAAATCTTGAAAAAACGTTTTAGAGTTTCAAAAGGTCGCCCTAAAGTCGGCTGATAAGAATCAAATAAATCCAAGTGATAATTAAGGAGCGCCAACAGTTCTTCTTTATGATTATCTGCGTCAGTTTTCGATTCGCGGAAGCAAAACGGATCACTGAAAACGCCTCGCCCGATCATAATTCCATTCACGCCAGGATGTTTTCTGGCAATTTCCAGCCCATGTTCTCGGTCGCGAATGTCGCCGTTGATAGTCAGGAGCGTTTGCGGGGCAATTTCATCGCGCAACTTAACAATCTCGTCAATCAATTCATAATGCGCCGCAACTTTGCTCATCTCTTTTTTTGTACGCAGATGAATCGTCAAGTTCACGATGTCTTGTTTGAGAATTGTCGTCAGCCACTCTCGCCATTCATCGACGTAAGTATATCCCAGCCGAGTTTTTACGCTAACAGGCAATCCAGATTTTTTGGCGGCGTCAATTGCAGCTATCGCTATGTCAGGTTGGCGGATCAGAGCCGCACCGCCGCTTTTAATCGCAGACTTGGCGGGACAACCCATATTGATATCAATTCCGTTAAAACCAAGTTCCGCGCAGTGCTTCGCGAAAGCTTCCATATCCCCTGGCTCGCCACCCCAAATTTGCGCAATCAGTGGCTGCTCATCGTCGGTTTTAACTAGTCGCCCAGCTATGGCCTTATCGCCAGCATGCACCCAGCCGGTAGCATTTGCGAACTCGGTGAAAAATATATCTGGCGCGCCAGCCTGTTTCACGACATGGCGAAACACGACGTCGGTGACGGCTTCCATTGGTGCCAAGATGAAAAATGGCTGCGGTAAATTATTCCAAAATGATGTCATCTCTGTTATTTTATCACAAAAAAGGAAAAACCCTATCTCACCATTGAGATAGGGGATGGCGGGCTCAAGCGGTTCTGCTCGGAGTAATTCTCAACGTCGAGAAAAACTGCCACGAGTGAATCTCGCGAACCCGTAAGATTGGGAAACATCAATACTTCCACGTGCCGGCTCACGTTGCTAGACGTCATTGTCTAGCGGGGAGTATTGATGAACCTGAACGCCGCTAGGCGCTTGCGGCGTTGTGTCTCAGGTTTTTCGATTGCCGGATGGCGGACATGGAGGGAGTCGAACCCACTTATCAACCGCTACTCCATTTTCACAACAAAGCGGCGGGATTTTTCCAGAATCATGTCCTTTGATTCTTTTCCGGATTACCGGTCGGCGAATCAAGCCGAGGGCGGACAGACGCCCTCTGCTGACGCGGAGTCAGCGGTTTCGGGGTCGCACAAGCCCCGACTGCCAAAGAAAAAGACTACCAGTGGAGCTTCCTGGGACGGTCGCTCTGACCGGTGGCTGCGTTTTCCGCGGCCTGCTTGTCCAGAACCGTCGCGTACAGACGGTCCAGAGTGGACTTTTCGGCGCCGTTTCTGACAGCGGACTCGTAGTCCTGCTGCGCGCGGCGGCGTGCGTCAGTTTGGTTTCCAGCCAAGGGTTTTCACCCCCTCTCCGCCGCGGTTGCGGCGATAGAAAAGAGCTAACTTACCCTTTCAGCCCATGCTTTTGTGCGAAGCATGGTCAGGACTTGACGCCATTTGCGGCATCTTGTCGAGAGTTAGCTCCGTGAACAAAAGCGTTTATTATAATAACACTAATTATAAAAAAATGCAACAATATACCAGAATATTTTTATATTTCGCCCGCCAGCAGGTCTTTTTCGAATTGCAACATTCCCTTATAATCCGCCGAATAGTCAGAAATATCCGGCAGATCTAACGTGGTAATTTTTCGCCAAATAATCTCAATCAGTTGCGTAAATTCAGTCAGCTCTTCTCTGGAGAATGTATCTTCCAAGCTAAGAATATCGCCAGTCTTCATGTCTGGCTCGACAAATTGCAGTCGCCCGCCAGTAAACGTGAAATTGCTATAATCTCGTGAATGCTCGACCAGTAGCTGATAAAACATCAATTGCTGACGATATTTATGAAGTTTGATTTTCTCGTAATCAGCCGAGCCTTTCCAGGAATGCGCTGGCTTGCCAGTTTTATAATCCGTTACGAAGATGGTTTTGTTTTGCTTATCGATGTCGACAACGTCAAGTTTACCGGTCAATCTGACGTTATCTATAATTACGCCTTGATTTGAAAAGTCCAATTCCGCCAAGTCTGTGTCGTGAAAATCTGAAGATTTGGCGTTTAAGAACGCAGTCAAAGCCGACTTCCCTTTATCCAAGTACAATTGAAAATCGTCCGCTGGCAAATGCTGGCTCTCGAGGGATTTTTGGAAAAATTGGAGGATTTGTTCGGTGCTTGGCAATTGATGATCGGCGCTGAATGAGCAATGTGCTTGCTGAAGGCTGCTGTGAATCGCAGTTCCGTAAGCTGCGGCGGCATTCTTGGCGGATGGAAAATGAAGTAAATTGTTCAATAAGAAATTTTGCGGTCCGCCACGTGAAACGTCGAGGAAATTATTCAAATGCGTCGCAGAAAGTTTGTATGTTTCCAGCGCTGGCGCCAATAAATCCTTTAATTCCGGAATAATCGGCGAAGTTAGTCGCGTCGTCCAGTCGGTTTCAGCGAGTTCAATTTGTTCAGCTGGATCATCGCTGGTTGGAATGATGGTTGGTGTGCAATTCGTCAAGAAACTGGCGATTATCGTGTCGCTACCAGAATCGTTGGTTTGGGAATAAGTCATGGTCAATGTGGTTTTGGCGCGAGTCATCGCCACGAAAAACAGCCGAAGTCGCTCGTCGTAAGTGGCGCCCGCTGGCTGAAGTTGGAGATTTGCGGGATATCGGATAGCTCGGCTGCGTGTGCGGACTTTTTCGCCCCAAGCGCTGTCAATTGCCCCAATCACGAAAACGTGCGGAAATTCCAGACCTTTGGATTTATGGGCGGTCATCAAATTTATAGCGCCGCTGAGTGAACTTGCGTGCGTGCGAATTTGCGTTAAGCGAGTTTTTGTCGAAATATGCAGATCAATAAATTCCAAAAAATCTTCCAGAGTTGGGTTTTTATCGGTGATTCGATCGCGAAGTTTTTGACGCAAAGTGCGTAAACTTTCCAGAATTGTCAGATACGCTTCTGGGTTTTTATCTAGCTTTTCTGGCGAGAAATAGAAATTGGCGAGAGAGTTGGCTGGAAGGTTGCCGCTTTCATCGTTAGTTAAGCCTAATAAATTGTCCAATTGCTCTTCCAGCGGCAAATTCGACACTTCCTTAGCGCGCTCCAAAAGCCACTCCGCAAACTCCTTAAAAACGCTGTTCGCCAGCATACTTTCCAGCCACAATTGTCGATTTTTGTAAGCTTGGAGGCTTAATTTCCAGATGTCCAGCGCAGAAAATCCAAACGCGGGATGAGCTGTAATTTCCGGTAATAAGCTATTGGCAATGTCCAAATTATTCTGGCTAATCGCCACGACAGTTCGCGCTAATTTGTCCAAAATCTGGATTATGTCTTGCTCCAAAATGTCGTCGTGACGCTCGTAATTGACAAAAAGATTTTCCTTATAAAGATGCGGAAGAATTTCAATGAGTTCCTTATGGTGGCGCGCAATAATCGTGATGTTTTCTGGTTTCTCGCCGTTTTTTATTAGCTCGGCAATTTGTTTGGCAATCCCCGCCCGCTCTTCGCTAACAGATGAGAATTCTTGGATTTCGACTTTTGAGCCTTCGCTATTTGCGTGTGCGGTCAATTGTTTTGATAGCCCGTCAATTGTGTTTTCCAGTCGATCCGCGCCTTGGGTGATGACGTCCCGCGCCGATGATAAAATGTTTTCGGCAGAACGATAATTGTCGGTCAAAACGATGATTTTTGGGTCGTGATAATGCTGGCGGAAGCGCTGGATGTTGCCCACGTCTGCACCTTGGAAGCTGAAGATTGCTTGGTCGTCGTCGCCAACCGCCATGATGTTTGGATTGTCGTCGTTCTCGCTAGTCAAATTGAACAGCAATCGTAATTGTGCCAAGTTTGTGTCCTGGAACTCGTCGACCATGATGAATTGGAATTGCTCTTGGAGATTTGCGCGCAGTTCTGGGTGAGATTCGCAGGCTTGAATAACGGATAAAATCATGTCATCGTAGTCAAATAACGAGCGTTCGGCCAGAATATTTACGTATTTTTCGTAAACGTCAATTGCGGCGGATAATTTTTCTGCGGCGGTAAAATCTTTCAGGACAAATTCGCCATTGGCATTTTTTTCGCACCATTTATTTTTCCAAGCAGTCAGTGGTTTTGTTGAGTTTTCATCAATCGCTTCCTGGGCGGCGTGCGCAATGCTCAGTGCTAAAACGTTGGCATATGGCGTGATTGAGGCTGGCAATTTTGAGTTTTTCTCGTCAGGATTTTTGGCTGCTAAATTGGCAATTTTCTCAGCTATCGGCGCAAACATTTCAATTGTCTTTTTCGATATTTTGGCGGAAAATACTTGCTGAATGTCTGGCGCGATTTCGGCAATTGTACTTTGATTGTCCTCAATAATTGCCCGTAATTCCGACGGCGTTAAACCGCTTTGCTTGAACTCGGAAATAATGCGAATGAGGTCTTTAATATAAACGAATTCCCCGTTATTCTTCGCGCTTAATGGATTCCGCCAATCAAGTCCTTCGAGTATTCCAGAGATAATTTGATATTGCGTCAATTCGTCAACCGGCTGAGCGTCGGCGCCACGGAAAAAATACTCGCGATGTTGATTGATGATTTCTGTGCCGAAGCTGTGAAATGTATGAATCGCAATTTTATACGCGTCCTCACCGATAATCTGGCGAAGTCGTTGGCGCATATTCGTGGCGCCGCTTTCAGTAAACGTTAGACACAAAATACTGTTCGGCAAAGTGTCGGTTTGTCTTAGGATTTGGGCGGTACGCATACTTAGAAGCTCGGTTTTCCCCGTTCCTGGCCCAGCAATTACCAAAAGCGATCCGTGAATGTAGTCGACTGCTTGTCGTTGATTATCGTTTAATTTAGCGTAACGAGTATTGAAATCCATAGTTTTATTCTACCATGTCGGCAGTCTTCAGAACGCAATATCAAAATTGCTAATACCCAAAGCATTAAGCGACTTGAGTTTTGTGTTAATCATGCCATTAAAGATTGTACTGAAGAAAATGTCGACGCTTGAAATGAAAAACATCCAGAAGACGCGTTTAAGGGTAAAAGCCACTTGGATATTTCCCGTCAAGCAGTTGAATCGACCAGGCAGTCTGGTTATTAGATTTCACATCTTTGCCATCTCGCACACCTCATAAAAAAATGGTAAAATATTATCTATGAATAAGGCGACGTACGACGAGCTGGCGCTGGAGCGAATTGCTAAGGAAAAATTTGGTTTTCCAATTGATGTTCAATCGATAATTTTGTGGCACGCCGATGTTAGTCGCACGGCTAAGGCGTCGGTGTTTTTGACGAATAAAAAGCAGTTGATGATGTATTTGGAAGCGACTTCGCCGTTGATTTTATCTGACGTTAAAAAGATAATTTCACGAATGGGTATGCGTGCGGAATTATTTCTTCCGCCAAAAGGTCAGCCGCGATATTTTGAAGACATCGGCAAGCGCAAATTCCGTGAAGTTTTTCCTGGAAGAAAGCACGTTACGGATGAAGATTTGCATTTTTATAAAACTTTGGCACCGTATAATCCTGCCTTGGTTTTGATTTCTGAAGTGAAAAATGGCGAGATATATCAATTCGATTCTGACGCGTACGGAAATTGGCGAGTCGGCGCGAGGTTTAGTTATAGAAGGATTCGTACAAGTTAATGCGCGACTATTTGGATATTATTAAGCGAAATTTGCTTTCACCTATTGTTGTGGTGATTTTTCTGCTGGCTGGTGCGCTGGTTTACGTTCGAGAATATCGTGACGCATGGTTTATCTCGGTGGTGATTGTCGTGAACTCGACGATTGGCATTATTCAGGAGTTAAGGGCTAAGCGAGTTTTACGTCAATTGGAACTGATGAGCGCGCCGAAAGCTCGATTGTTAAAAGATGGAAATGTTGCCGAGGTCGGTTATGATGAGCTTAAAATTGGCGATGAAATTCTTATTCAGGCTGGCGATGAATTGCCGGCGGACGCGAAAGTCATCGAGTCAAAAGGCTTGGAGCTGAATGAAAGTATGTTGACTGGCGAGTCCGCGTCGATTGAGAAAAAGGACGGCGATGTTGTGCTGGCGGCGACGACG
This sequence comes from uncultured Candidatus Saccharibacteria bacterium, assembly GCA_938042055.1. GTDB lineage: Bacteria > Patescibacteriota > Saccharimonadia > Saccharimonadales > Saccharimonadaceae > Nanosynbacter. The sequence goes on along the minus strand of CALIRX010000055.1, from coordinate 7,840 downwards.
GTTTTGGCTGGTGAAGGTACGGCGCGAGTAATTGCGATTGGCGACGACACGAAAGCTGGCGCGATTAGCCAAGTCCTGAAGCGTTACAAACCAGAACTCACGCCTCTTCAATTGGCGATTTGGCGCGCAATTTACTTCTTGACTTACGGCGCAATTGTTCTGTCGTTACTTATCGCTATCGTCTATTATTTCTCTGGCGATAACGTCGTCGTCATCCTAAAAACCATAACTTCGGCGGCGGTTACGGTCGTGCCTGAAGGTTTATTGTTGGCGAGTTCTCTGCTTTTGGCGTTCGGCTCACTGCGATTAGCCCAGGCGAAAGTCTTGCCACAAAAATTGTCAGCAATTGAAGCGATGGCGCTTTTGAATTTGCTGGCTGTAGATAAAACAGGCACCTTGACCAGCGATGAAGTTACGCTTGAAAAAGTCGCGGCTTTCGGTGATGAAAATGACTATTCTGACTCTGACATCGCCAGCTTTGCGGCGTTAATTGCTCATGAAACCAGCGGCGGAAATATCACTGGCCGTGCAATCTTGGCGGAAGCTACGTCGCCAAAAAATACGAAGGTTCTGGAAGTGATGGCGTTTTCGTCGGCGCGTAAAATGGCGGGCGTGAGGGCGAATATTGATGGCGAAATTCGGACTTTGATGATGGGCGCGCCGGAGTTTGTGTCGAAGTTGGCGCCAGTAGATAAGGAAACTCAGAAAAAGTTGAATGATTGGGCTGACAATGGTTTGCGCGTGTTGATGTTGGCTGAATTTTCGGACGATAAAACCAAATTGAAAGACTTGAAAAATGGTTCTGGAACGGCAATTGGCGCGGTTATTCTGCGCAACTCCCTGCGTCATGGCGTTGTTGAAACGGTGGATTTTTTGCAGCGCCAAGGTGTAACTATTCGCGTAATCTCTGGCGATAATCCGCGCACAGTTCAATACATCGCCAAAGAAGCTGGAATTAAACATCCAGAAAAGGCGATTTTAGGCGAAGATTTGGCGGCACTTAGCGAAGATGAATTTAACAATGCGGCCGACACTTACACGATTTTTGCCAGAGTTTTGCCGGATCAAAAAGAGCGCTTGATTAATCGATTCCAGCAATCTGGTAAGTTCACCGGTATGGTTGGCGATGGTGTAAATGACGCTTTGGCGCTGAAAAAGGCTGACCTCGGCGTGGCGATGTACGCGGGCGCTCCAGCATCGCGTCGAGTTTCCGACATTATATTGCTCAACAACTCGTTCACTTCTCTGCCGATGGGAATGAAATTGGGCAATCAAATTATGCAGGCAATCGAAGTCATCGCTGTTCTGTTTTTCCATAAAATTATTTACGGCGTGACGCTTCTTCTTGCGACGATCCTCATCAATATGAATTATCCGTATTCGCCGCGCCACATTACGTTTATGAATATTTTTCTGGTGACGATGCCGACTCTTATGTGGACGCTGTTTCCGCCGGTGCCGAAGCATCGAATAAATCCGAAGAGATTCTGGCACGATACTTTGCTGGCCGTTATACCGATTGCTTTAATTACTGGTGCGACTGTTGCATTCACCTATTGGATTACCTCTGTTATGTTCCCTGGTCACGCTGCAGAAGTCGCAACGATGACGGTGCTTACCGCGACTTTGTTTGGCGTATATTTGGTGTTCTTGGTGGGAATTATGCTGGACGTAACCATCGATAAATCCGCCAAGCGTGCTCGCTTGCTTTATCTTCTGTCGGTGATTATTGTGGCGGCTGGAAGCTTTGGTTTTGGGTTCCTGCGCGACTTTTTCGATTTCACCGTGCCGAATATTACCCTGCTCTGGCCGGGTATCGCCGTGGTTGTCATCGCCACCCTAGCTCAGTGGTGGCTAGCCCGCCGCGCTGGCAAAAAATTAACTGCTAATGAACGCCAGAAAAAAGTATAACTGCCATAAAAAACGCCGGCAGGCAAATATCGTATGCCTGCCGGATCATTCTTGACAGTCCTGGTTTATCTAGCTTCTTTTGGAAGCGGCTTTATATCGAACAGCTCGCGAAGTCTTTCATTATACCAATCCTTTAGCTCGGCGCAATGCTCCCAATTGTATACGGCACGGCCTAGCTCATAACAGATATCTGTAACAAATAGATTTTCATGTTTTTCAGAAAGAGCGATACCCATCTCATTAAGAGATTCTTCTGCTACGTCAGCTACTTTTTCGCCTTCACCTTCATCAAGGTGCTTCTGCATAAGTTTTGCCCACAGTATGGCATAAGTGCGTTGCATTGAAATCTTAGCTTCGGATGCCGAGTCAAACGGAATCTCCTCTGGTTGCTTTTGTTTGTCGCCGTAGACGTTGGTTGTATATTTTTCGTCTCCTTCACCAAAAGTAAGCTTTACATCCCATACTTTATCTTTCAATCTTCGGTAGTCTTTTTCCCTGTTAATAATAGCGTCTGCTTGCTGAATTTCTTCATCTCCGGCGCGGCGCTTTGCCTCGTCTTCCGCTGCTTCAGCTTCAAGGATTTCTTTTGGTATGTTGTCTAGGGTGGTTGTTACTAGCGGATAACTTTCAACCGTATCAGTAATGTCTTCAGTGAAAGTTATCTGTTGATCATAGTGTCCGCGCATAGCTCGCGCCCAGGCTGCTTCTAGTTTCTTTGGGTCAGAATCTTTACCTACGAGCACATAGACGCCGCCAAGATTTAATAATGCTTGCTTTTCCTTTGTAGTTTCTGAGCTTGGTTGGAATGTATTTTGCGTCAGCGCTATTGCATCGCCGAAGAACACTCCGCTGTCGAGAAGATCGTTTCCGTTAATTGCTGGAACTTCTCCAAATGGACTGTGATGAGTGTAGTCGGAATCTCCATTGTCGTAGTCTGCTAAGCTGTCCCAGCCAGTTACTTTTTGTCCGTCTGGCGATTTCTGCGACACTCCTTGCTCTGGTGATTTGGGTATTTTTGTCATGATATAAAAAACTCCTTCTTTATACTAGTAGCAATACTGTATCACAGAAACGAGTCTGTGTCAAATTTACTGATGTTCCGCGTTAAGCGTTAACGCGCTAGTCGATTTACTTCTTATCAAGGATAACCAAGTGCTCAATGTGCGGCGTCCTCGGGAAGAAATTATAGCCTTGATGATGCACGATTTCATATTTTTCCTGAAGTAGGCTGACGTCTCGCGCTTGCGTGACTGGATTACAGCTCAGATAAATAATCCTAGGCGGCTCAGTTTCCAGCAGTCGATTAGTAACGTCCGCATGAAGTCCAGCGCGCGGCGGATCAACGATGACAATTTGCTTGCCAGTTATATATTCCAGAGATTTTTCGCTCGGCGCCAAAATCGCCTTGGCGTTCGGTCGATTCAGCTTGGCAATATTCCTCTGCATTTCCGCGACGGTATGTTCGTTGATCTCCACCAGTGTCACGTCATCTCCGCCAATTGTCAAGCCGATTGTCCCGACTCCAGAATAAAGGTCAAGGGTCGGCATTTTTTCATTGCAATCGATCCACGCTTTCATATCACTCAGGGCTTTTTCGTAAACGGGAATGTTGACTTGGAAAAATCCTTCGCAAGCGTAGTTGAAGGCGACGCCTAAAATCGTGTCGCTCAGTGTCGTGTCGCTGAATTTGTTTAAGCGCTCGGTGATTCGGCTGGCTGGGCTTTTGGGGTCGGAATAAATTATTTCGCCGCCCGCAGCTGATAGCAATTTGGCTTCATCGTCGGAAATCAGGTTTTCTATCTTATCTTTTACGTACAATTGCCAGACGGCGTTTCCCTGTTGGTCTGAGCGAATCAATAGTGTTTTTAATTGGCGCGCGACAATCGGTTTTTCTCGTAATAGGTCGCGGATTTCAATTGCCAATTTATTTATGCTCGGGTGTGCCAAGCTGGTTCCGTCGACGATGACTTTCCCCTTACCGCCACGCTTGAAAAACGCCAAGTCCAGAGTTTCTTTTTCGTCGTCGTTCGTTTTGTCGCCGAACCAACTGAACTCGACTTTATTGCGATAATTAAATTCTACGACGTCAGAAAATACCTTGATTTTTTCAGGCAATGTGATATCGTGAAGTAAAAAAGCTTCTTCGATTAGCGACGCTTTGTACGATTGCTCGCTGGACATCGGCATTATTTGCCAAGGGCTGGTGCTTAAATAGCTATTTTCATCCTTCGGCGTAATTCGCTCTGGACTCTCCTCAGTAATTTCCGTTACTATTCCTTCAACGAAGTGTGATTTTTTCTTTGTCACGCGAATCGTTACAAGTTCTTTTGGCAGTCCTCCCCAGACGAACGCTTTGCGGCCGTCGTCAAGCGTTCCGATGGCTTGCCCGCCGCCAACGATTTTGTCAAGGTGAATAGTCTCGAGTGACTGTCTTTTCATCGTACTTATTATAACAAAATGAAAGATACTGTTTAGTAGAGATTACGAAAGGCGTCTCCATAACAATAACGCATGCCTTTCCAACGACCAAAATTATGACGCTAGTAACTTAATAGTGTGGCGAGCGATTTCGACGCCTTCATCTGTCGGTATGACAATTATCGGCTTACTGACTGCCGCTTGCGAGATGCTAGTGAACTCGGTCGGGTTAAGACATGATTTGTTACGATTGCCGTCAAGTATGAAGTCGAGGCATTCCAAGTGAGCAACGATGCGCCGGCGCAAGTTTGCCGAACGTTCCCCTACCGTGCCAGTAAATACCAGCAAGTCGGCGCCGTTCATGGCGACCACCATCGCGCCGATAGCCTTATGGACACTGTGAATCAAAGTCATCAGCGCTAGATGAGCAATATGGTCGCCATTAGCTTCGCGATCAAGAATTTCACGAATATCGCTAGTTCCGCTGAGTCCGAGTAAGCCGCCCTTCTCATCAAGATAATGCTCAAGCTGATCATCATCGAGACCAAGTTTAGTTTTGAGCGCCATAGCAGCAGTGTAATCGATAGAACCGGTACGCGTTGCCATAATTACCCCCTCTAGCGCCGAGTAGCCCATGGTGTTGTCGATACTGCGCCCGTGAAAAACTGCACTCACTGACGAGCCGCTACCCAAATGACAGACGACGACCTTTGGTGGTAATTTGCCGCGGTTCCACAACTCATTAACGGCAGATGAGACCGACAAACCATGATAGCCAAAACGCTTAATCTCGAAGCGATCAGCGTCCTGCAGATTGATACCATAATTCCAGGCGTAGCTCGGCTTGCGAGCGTGAAAAGCACTATCCGAAATTAGCGCCACTGGTACAGTCGGCAGCGACGAGCGCAGAGCTTCTAGCTCTTGCAGCGTACCGGAGACGTGAATCGGGTCAAGCGGCAAAATATCGCGTATATGCTGGACAACGTCATCATCAACAAGCCTGTCTTTGAGAAAATAGTTGCTCGGTGCAACAATCCGCAGGCCGATCGCGCGAACATCACTAGGACTTTCCAGTAAATGTTCGCGGTTAAAAATACCATACAAATGTGCGGCCGACTGGGAAATGTCAGCAAAACCAAGCGGTACTTGCCGCGTATCGCCGCCAGTACGCAGCGTCGCGATTAATTCGCTGCCACTCTGCTCGATATGTAATGCGGCAACCTCTTTGAGCTTGTCGTCGACCAGCGCGTATTTGCGACTAGCGCTGCCTGGATTTGCGATTAGTAGTAATGACATTCCCCCACCCTTTTCTTTACGTTAATTTGTTTGCCCGTGCCAGGCTTCCTCTTTTGCCTCGTCTAGTCCGCGTGCTGCTGGCCACACCCAGGCGTCAATTTCTGGCAAGTCAACGCCATTAGCCTTGATGTAAGCAGTATTCTCGTCAATCTTACCTTGGTAAATCGAAGCTAAGTGCTCGGCCTCCTCAAACGGAACGACGCCATTGCGGCCCAGCTGGCGGAATGCAGCAATTGCCAAATCATAGCGGCTGGTTTCATTGCGAACATGCATATCAAACGGCGTGGTCGTCGACCCGATCTCTTTGTAGCCGCGAATATCAAAGCGCGTCGAATCAACAGCATAGTTAAAGAGAATCGATTTAACTGTCTGCGGATAGCCATGGAAATTGAAGATAACTGGCTTGTCGTCAGTAAACACCTTGTCAAAGAACTTTTGGTCGGCAACGCGACGCAACGTACCAAAGCCAACAGTAGTCAGACTCGAAACGTTAACGCAGCGAATTTTAGCGTTCGGACAATGCGTTTTGACAATATCAATAGCTGCCATAGTTTCTTTGGTCGGATAATCGCCGCAAGCGGCCATAACTAGATCAGGATGTTCATCGCTAGCAAAATCCCAAACCATCAGACCAGCATCGACTTGTTGGCGAGCGAGTTCTGGCGACAACCAGCGCGGCTCGAGAGTTTTGCCGGCCACCAGCGCGTTAATCTGGCGAACACTTGACAGCATATGCTCTAAGCAAACTAGCGTGACATTACCGTCCGACGGGAAGTAAACATCACTGAAATTACTCTGGCGGCGTAGAATATCGTCGATAAAGCCAGGGTTCTGGTGGCTAAAACCGTTATGATCTTGGCGCCAACCGCTCGAGGTCAGTATGTAGTTAATACTAGGTATAGTACCGCGCCATTCGACGTTACGGCTTTGGGTGAGAAACTTAGCATACTGGTCAACCATGCTGCCGACGACTTGCAAAAATGCTTCATAACTAGCGAATATAGCGTGGCGACCCGTTAGTACGTAGCCTTGCATTAAGCCTTGCATGTTGTGTTCGGACAACATTTCCATGACTCGGCCATCACGCGACAGATCCTTATCCCACTCCATAATCGGCCATTGCCAGCTACGGCTAGTAGCCCGGAATATCTCGTCAAGCTTGTTGGAATAGGTCTCATCTGGACTCATGAAGCGGAAGTTCTTATTATCAGCGTTGAGGCGAAAAACCTCGGTCAAGTAAGCGCCAGCCCGGCGCATACTGCTAGAGCCAATAGTGCCAGGGATTTCGGCATCTTCAGCGAACTGCTCGACATCTGGCAGCACCAGCGGCCGATAAACAGTTGCGCCGCCACGAGCATGCGGCGACATACCCAAGCGCTTCTCTAGCTGTTCAGGCAAGATATCCTTGACAAAATCACCAAAGCCTGTCGTTTCGTTGAATAGCTCGTCAAACTTATAACTCTTGAGCCATTGATTCAAGATTTTGAGCTGCTCGGGGTCAGATTTCGCTTCGCTAAGTACTGTCTGGTGTGCTAGGCAGTTACCTTCAATTTTGTTACCCTCGACAAACTTCGGCCCAGTCCACCCCTTTAGTGTTCGCATGATAATCATCGGCATGCGCGGCGCTTCTGTGTTCGTACTAGCACGAATCTCGGCAACCAAATTGTGTGCCCACTCAAGCGCGTTTGCCATTTCGTCGTGCGGATCGACGCCGTCTTTTGTAGCGTCAACAATGCGCGGCTCATAACCGTAGCCGCTAAAGAGCGTCATCAGTTCGTAATTACTCATTCGGCCAAAAACAGTCGGCGCTGAAATCTTATAACCGTTGAGATGAAGAATTGGCAACACTACACCATCTTTGCGCGGGTTAAGCAACTTATTGAGATGCCAAGCGCCAGCCGTCGGCCCAGTTTCGGCTTCGCCGTCACCAATCAAGCAAGCTACCGTCAAATCAGGATTATCCATCGCTGCACCATAACTAGTGCTGAGCGCGTAACCAAGTTCACCACCCTCGAGAATCACGCCCGGCGTCTCGGGATTAGAATGGCTCGGAAAACCATACGGCCAGCTAAATTCGCGGCATAGTTTGCGAATACCATCCAAGTTAGTCTCCATCGACGGATCAAAATTAGCAAGCGTACCTTCCAAAAACAGATTAGCTTGCAATGCCGGGAAGCCATGACCTGGCCCCAATACAAACATCATGTCCTTATTG
>CALIRX010000054.1 GCA_938042055.1 uncultured Candidatus Saccharibacteria bacterium | reverse complement strand
ATATATATATCATACCTGGACAAAAAAGTCAACACTTGCTACACTGTAACAGATGAGAAAATTTCAAGTAATTACGCTTTTTCCAGAAATGACAACGGGAGTTTTTAATAATTCCATGATGTGGAAGGCTCAGAAAGACGGTATTGTAGAGCTTACGACGGTGAATCTGCGGGAGTTTGGTTTGGGCCCTCGTCGTCAGGTTGATGATACTCCTTATGGCGGTGGCGACGGGATGCTTCTTATGATTGAGCCGTTATGGAAGGCGGTAGAATTTGCGAAATCTCAAGATGAAACAGCGAAGGTGGTGTTAATGAGTCCGCGAGGGCGACGCTGGAAGCAGGCTAAAGCTCAGGAAGAAGCCGATGATGATAGGGGTGTGATATTTATTTGCGGGCGATACGAGGGTGTTGATGAGCGAATTTTAGAACTAGTTGATGAGCAATGGAGTATTGGCGATTTTGTGCTGACGGGCGGAGAGTTGGCGGCAATGATGATGATTGATTCTATTGTTAGGTTAATTCCTGGAGTTTTGGGCGGCGAAAAGTCTGCGGAAATTGAAAGTTTTTCAGATGGAGAAACGTTGGAGTTTCCACAATATACACGACCTGAGGAATTTAAAGGTTTACGTGTGCCGGATGTTTTATTGAGCGGACACCACGGAAAAATTGCCGAGTGGCGCGCTGAACAATCGCGGATATTGACCAATAAAAATACCCCATAGAGACGGGGTATTTTAAGTTGTGGTGGATTTGTCGTAGAGCGAAAGATACGATTTTGTGGTGTTTATTTTTGTAACGTTCGCTGATTTAACTTTATGACGTTTTTATAAAAAGTGCAAGTGCTTTCGTAAAAAATACAACAAGCTTGAGCTTTTTTGACGCGCAAGCTATACTGAAATTATGCCTAGAAAAGTGAATAAAATTGTTAAATTGATTACAGGACTATTAATAATGGCGCCATTATTATGTCAATTATTTACGTTTGAGAAGTTTTCTGCGGTCATTACTTTTGCGGGGATTCCGCCATATTTAAGTCTTCCGATTGCAATATTACTAGTAATTGCAGAACTTGTGTCGTTGCCGTTTTTGATTGATATGAATATGACAAAAAGAATTACTCTGACAAGCAGAGTGGCTGGTTTTTTGAGTTTGGGGATTATGACGGTAATTAGTTTTTTGGCGTTTGCGAACGGGCATGCGGCAGTGATATTTGGTGCAACGATAAAGAATGTGAATAATGTGGCTGCGATTTTTCTGGTATGTGTGATGTGGATTCTGCTGATCTGTGCAAATTTATCGACGAAAAAAACAGCCAAATAATTGGCTGCTAAATTTCAAACTTGGCTGGGATGGAGGGATTCGAACCCCCGAATGGCGGGACCAGAACCCGCTGCCTTACCACTTGGCGACATCCCAACGGCAAACATAATTGTACTATAGAAAAATGATTTCCGCAAGCGTTTACTGACCAGCGTTGACGCGATATACTGGTAGTATGAACTTGCAATGGATTGTAAAGCTAATTGCTGACGGACTGGTGGTACCGGTCGTGCTAATTGGTGCGTACGCGCTGATAAAATTAGTTCCAAATAAAGAGAAATATCAAGTTTATAGCCAAGTTTTGATGGCTGGGTTGACTGCTTACGTGGCAGCAAAAATTATCGGGTCAATTTATCAACCAGATCAGATGCGCCCGTTCGAGATTCTGGGCGTATCCGCCGGCGCGTCATTCCTTAATAATCCGGGTTTTCCGTCTGATCACGCTCTATTTACAATGGCAATTACTTTGGCGGTATTTTTCGGAGCAAAGAGTTGGCGGCTGGCTGTTGTTTGTTTGGTTATGACAATCTTAATATGTGTCGGTCGGGTTATTGCTCTGGTGCATACGCCGCTTGACGTTATTGGCGGATTATTGATTGCCTGTGTAGGTATTGTTTGGTATAAACCGATGAGTCTCCTGAAAAAAGCATAATATTTAAGCATATACATTTGCAATATTGACAAGTTTACGTTACAATTTACGTATGAAATTATTGTCAGCTATTTTCCGTGAAGAAATATCAGATTACACATATCCATTTTCAAGGCGAGTTTTCTTGAGGATTTTGGCGATTTTAGTTGCTAGCGGCGTGGCTATCTGGTTGCTGGCGCTTGCGTTTGATAAATTTATGATTACGCCTGTATTTTGCGCGAACGCTGAGCATATTTCTATTTGCGCAAATAGCACGAGCATTGCATCTTACGTCGCGCTGGTTTTGGCGGGAATTATGTTGGTGCCGGTGTTGGCGGTATTTGGCATTAAGCGACCTCTATTGGTGGTAATCGCGGCAACTGTGTCGTTGTGGGGCGCTACATTATGGGCTGGCGGATCTTGGATTTTGTCATTACTATGGGTAGTTTTGGCGACAGTTTTGGTATATTTGTCGTTAATTTGGCTGAATAGAATTCGTGGCAATGGCGCAGCAATTTTATTTATGACTTTATTCGCGATCTTAGCACGAGTTGTCTTGGCGCTATAATCACTGTACACTAATTGTATGGAAATCATTATCATTATTCTCTTAATTGTTATTACTATTGGTTTGGGTGCGACTTTATTTGTCCTGCAATCAAAAATCAGCGAGCTAAAAAATCAATCATCTGTCGAGCTAATTAAAACCGACGTCGTGGAATTGGGGCGGACTATTGCGAAACTGAATGAATCCGTTAGCGATAAGTTGGAGCGAAGCAATGCGCAAGTTCAGACTTCCGTGCAGAAACAATTGTCAGAAAGCGCGAAGTTGGTGGCTGACGTGACGCAGCGATTGGCAAAATTGGATGAGACTAATAAGCGCGTGGTTGATGTGGCAACCGATCTGAAAACCTTGCAAAACGTGTTGCAAAACCCAAAGCAGCGTGGCGTTTTTGGGGAGTTTTATCTGGAAAGCGTGTTGGATAACGTTTTGCCAGCTAAGCAATATCAAATGCAATATCGCTTCAAGGATGGCGAAATTGTTGACGCGGTTATTCTTCTGGACAAGGGTCAAATATTGCCGGTGGACAGTAAGTTTTCTTTGGAGAATTACAATCGGATGATTAATGCCGAGACAAAGTCTGAGCGTGAAATGTGGCTGAATAAGGTGAAGGCTGATCTTAAGGGGCGAATTGACGAAACTAGTAAATACATTCGTCCGCGCGAAAACACCATGGATTTTGCTTTTATGTTTATCCCTAGCGAATCTTTGTATTACGATCTTCTGATTAACAATGTCGGTCAGGGCGGTTCGAGTCGCGATCTGATTGAATATGCGTTTCGGGACAAGCGAGTGATTATTGTTAGTCCGACTAGTTTTCTGGCGTACCTGCAGACCGTTCTTCAGGGGCTTCGTAGTCTACAAATTGAAGAGCAAGCTAAGGATATTCAAGTTCGAGTTGGTCAATTGGGCGTTCATATTAAAAAGTTTGACGAGTTGATGACGAAAATGGGCAAGAGTTTAAGTACGACCGTTGGTCATTATAACAATACGTACAAGGAGCTAGGGAAGATCGATAAGGACGTTGTGCGAATTTCTGGTGGCGATAACCAAGCGCAGCCGGAGCTGATTGATCGGCCGACTCAGGAAGATTGACATAAAAAATACCCCGCCGATTAAGCGGGATATTTTATTGTGAAGTTATAATCTATTCTTCGTCTTTGTTTCGGTAATTGACGAGTAGAAATAGGTTACCGCCTAATGCTGCGCCGATTAGGGTAGCGGCAATTACTTCCAGGCTAAAGCGTGAATAGCTTTTTTCGCCTTCAGCTGGCAATACTCCGTTACTACGTAGTTGAGAGTCGGTTTTCTCTGTAACAGCCAAAGAAACTGCTGGGTTCAAAGTTGCGCCTGAGATGTAGATCTCGCGTGGGTAAGTGCGGCCGTTTTTCTCAGTTTGAGCAGCGCTTTGCTCTTTTTGGATTTTTGCAATAGCAGTACTTTTAATGTACGAAGAGATTGAGCCAGATACGACAAGACCAATCATCAATGCTAAGCCAATTCCAAAAGCTTGACCAGCTGCTTTGATTTCTTTGCGCTGCAAAACTGCGGCGACGCCAAATACAAATACAGCGGTACCGACTAATTCCATCGCGAAGATATTCCAAGAGAATGCAGTAAATTGGTCGAAGCTTAGGGCGAATCCGCCGTTTGTTAGTGAGCCAACAAGCACGATAGCCGCCATTGCACCGAGGAATTGTGCACCCCAGTAAAATGGTACAAGTACGGTTTTTAGCTTACGCATTGTCCATAGACCAAACGTGACAGCTGGGTTTACGTGTGCGCCAGAAATGTTGCCGATAATTGCAACGATAAACATCAATGCAAAACCGACGTACATTGATGACAAAATATCTGATGCGAATAATGCGGCAAGTGTCAAAATGAACGTGCCGATAACTTCCGCAATAACGATGTTAATTAAGTTGTTTGGTAATTTAGAATCTAGTTTGACACGCTTGCTTTTAGCGGTAGATTCAGTAACGACGTACTTGACGGTCGTTTTGGTTTCAGTTTTAGCGGCAGCGGTTTTCTTTCCTGCGGCTTTAACTGGGGCTTTCTTTGAAGTTTTCTTCGTAGCCATATTCCCTCCTTAAAGTAATATCACGACTATTATAACATAATTTGCTATACTGTAGTTATGGGATTATTTGTAAATCAACAGGATCAGCGCAGTGAATTGCAAGAGCGAATTGCGGCGGAATTAAGAGAGAAGGCGAAGGCTTCGAGTTTGCAAGAAAAGGCAACTATGGACGGCGTCGACGACATAAGATATTTGGAAGGCACGAAACAGACGACGACTTTGGCGTGGGCGTGGATTTTAATTGCTATTATGGCTGGTGCGGTGATTGTAATGTTTTTAATGCAAGGACGATAAAATGGTTGATTTAGACGAATTGAGAAGAGAAATAGTTTTAGCGGTTTCACAATCCAAATCTCCGCGTGAGTTTTTACGTGATCGACGACTTAGGGAATTGTATGATCAAATCAAGTCATTGCCACCAGTTGAGCGTGGTCCGTTTGGCAAGCAGATTAACGAGCTGAAGCAGGCTGTTGAACAGGCTATTACTGTGCGACTGGAAGAGCTGGAAAAAGTTGACTTGAAACCGATTGACGTTACGGCGCCGATGGATGTGAATTCGCCCAAGCCTGAACTTTTGCCGAGCGAACAAGGCACGATTCATCCGCTGAGCGCTGAAATTGAGCGCATTTCTGAGATTTTTAATCGCATGGGATTTGTCACGGAAGAGTCCAGAGAAATTGACGATCAATTCCATATGTTCGAGAGCCTGAATTTTCCAAAAGGTCATCCAGCGCGCGACGATTACGATACGTTTATGACCGAAGAAACTGATTCTAATGGCGATCGTTTGATTGCGCCGGCGCATACGTCGACTATGCAAAATCGTGTATTGACGAAATATCGCGACAATTTGGAAAAAGGCGAGGCTATTGCCGCTATCGTTCCTGATCGCGTTTTCCGTAACGAAGATTTGGACGCGCGCCACGAGCATACATTTTATCAAGTCGAAGGCGTGTACGTTTCACGCCGAGTTAATGTTGGCAATTTGATCGCCACGCTGCAAGAATTTTTGCAGGAATATTACGGCAAGAAACTTGACGTTCGCGTTAATCCATTTTACTTTCCGTTCACCGAGCCTAGCTTCGAGTTTGCGTTAAGTTGTCCGTTTTGTGAAGGAAAAAATCCTGACTGTAAAGTCTGCTCTGGTGAAGGTTGGATTGAGTTATTGGGCTGCGGAATGATTCATCCGAATGTCCTTCGGGCGGCACAAATTGACCCGAATGAATATACGGGATTTGCTTTTGGTTGCGGAATCGACCGCTTGGTTATGATGAAGTATGGAATCGAAGATGTCCGTCATTTTGAAAGTGGCAAGTTGGACTTTTTGGAACA
>CALIRX010000053.1 GCA_938042055.1 uncultured Candidatus Saccharibacteria bacterium | reverse complement strand
TGTTTTGCAAGCTATTTAGTAAAAATTACAACCTATTTTTGCTATAATCAGATACAGTATGAAATTTGCCTCAATGCGCGACGCCACTTATTTTTTGGACGAGTTAATCGCCCATCCGCCCGAAAAACATAATCGGCTGATCTATGTAGCGCATATTTTGGAAACCCTTGGTAGTCCGCAAAATCAAATTCCCGCCATCCACATCGCTGGCACCTCCGGCAAGGGTTCGACTGCTTATTATGCTACCAGTTTACTGAACCGGGCTGGCTATACCACCGGTACATTAGTGTCGCCGCATATTACCAGCGTCGCCGAGCGCTCGCTCATCAACGGGCAGCCGCTGCCTGAACAAGAATATTTGCATTATTTTCAAGCGTTTGCCAATCTTTACGTAGCACACAGCCTGCATCTATCGTATTTTGAATTTTTGACGATTTTTAGTTTTTGGCTATTTAAGAAAATAGACGTTGATTATATCATAATTGAGGTTGGGATTGGCGGTCGGCTAGATACAACCAACGTGATTTTCCGTTCGCCAACTGTACGCGTCATCACTGATATCGGACTAGACCATACGGAATTATTAGGCAATACTCTGACAGAGATCACCCAAGAAAAAGCTGGTATTATCCATCAAAGCGATTCAGTCGTGATGAACCGACAAGCTTCTGAGATTGAAACGATTATTCGGCAACATGCAGAGTCACAGCACTCACAGTTCTCTATTGCTTCGCCAATTATTGACGATTTTCTGAAAATACTGCCGGATTTTCAGCAGCGGAATTGGACATTGGCGTACCGTGCCGTTGAAAAGCTGCTGGCGCTAGATAAAAAGCCTCCTCTGCCAAAAGAAGCTCTGAAAAAATCTGTACATATCACTATTCCCGGACGGTTAGAGAAGCGCAATGTTGATGGAGTTAACGTCATATTTGATGTTGCACATAATCCCCAGAAAATCCGCGCCTTGATTGATTCATTACGAAAAATATATCCAGAGAAAAAGCCTGTTTTCGTGGCAGCATTCGGGCAGAATAAGCAGTTGTCGTTGGCGAAATCACTCGCCATGATTGACAACTTGGCACAGCTGACTTACGCCACCACGTTCAGCGCCGATTACGGTAAAAACCATCGCAACGTACCGCCAGAAGCCATCCGCCGTGTTATGAAATCTGCAGTCGAGATTGAATACAATCCAGACAGAGCTCTTACAAAAGCCATCAAGAAAGCCCAGCAGCTTGATACGTACGTCGTTGTTACCGGGTCGTTTTATTTGGTGAGTGAATTTGCGGTAAGCTAAAACTGCTATAATTAAATTATCTTGTGTTCGATTACATACTGAATTGCTTGATTGAAAAAAGGACGCATATCAATGTTAAGCAACTCAGCGACAAACACCCACTTATAATCGCTATGTTCCCAGCTTAGCGTCACCACCGGCGTATTATCCAAATGCGTGACGTATAATAGCTTCGTAACCGACTTATTATCTTTCTCATCGTATGTAGTCTCGGCGTACGCTAATTGTATTTTTGCTGGATCTAAGTCTATTCCGCATTCTTCTTGCACCTCGCGGATCACCCCCCCAAGTTCTCTGGCTCACCCGCATCCACGATTCCACCCGGCAAGTCTGGCTGATATGATTTCTCTGGATATTTTAAGTGTTCACTCAAAGTCAAAGTTAAAACATTACCGTCACCATTAATGATTAGGATTTTTGCAATTGATTCTAATATCGTGTTCTGCTTTGACATGAATTAATCCTCTTGGCGGAAGGAGAGGGATTCGAACCCTCGAACAGATTGCTCCGTTACACGCGTTCCAGGCGTGCCAGTTCAACCACTCCTGCACCCTTCCTTGTTGATAATTATACCACAACTTTATTGCCCCTTATGGTTGCACTTACTGACGTTCATTCTCTATAATAAGTCAAAGATGAAAGAAACCATTCCACCACGCATTAGGCTTGTTAATGTCACCAAAAAATTTGGCTTTGGTGATGCTGAGATTCGCGCCTTAGATAACGTCGATTTGACTGTTAAAAAGGGCGAGTTTATCGCTATTATGGGTCCAAGTGGCTGCGGAAAAACTACTTTATTAAACACCCTTGGACTATTAGACCAGCCATCAGAGGGCGAATACTATCTGGACGATGTCGCTGTCGATAATCTCAGCTCACGACGACGCGCCAAAATTCGCTCCAAGCACATAGGCTTCGTTTTCCAAAATTTCAATCTTATCCCTCGCTTGACTGTAATTGAAAACGTGGCGTTGCCATTAACGTATAAAGGACTCGGGAAAGTCAAACGACTCCAGGAAGCTAGCCGCATTCTGAAAACTTTTCATCTGGGACAGCGCGAATATTACATGCCACATCAATTATCTGGCGGTCAGGTTCAGCGCGTAGCAATTGCCAGAGCGTTGGTTAATAGTCCGTCAATTATCTTAGCCGACGAGCCAACAGGAAATTTGGATAGCAAATCGAGTCATCTCATTATGGAAGAATTGTCCGACCTGCATCGTCGCGGCAACACTATAATTATGGTTACTCACAACCCAGAATTGACCCATTATGCCAGTCGCGTCATCACTATGTTGGACGGAAAAATCGACACTGACGAACATAAGGAAAAGCGCAAGTTCACTAAGAAGTTAATTGTAGACGATGAAAAAGAAGAAAAACCTAAGAAGCAAAAATCTTCAAAGAAATCGAGGGCGAAAAAATCGTGAAAATATTAGTAAAAAATCATTTTGAGAACGCTACTCAGGCGCTACGAGCCAATCGCGGACGAACATTTTTGACAATTGTAGGCGTAGCTATCGGCATCGCCAGCATCACCATGGTTCTATCTTTAACTGGCGGATTTAATCACCTATTCGGCGACAATTCCAACCAGTCATCCACTCCTGTCGCCATCGTTAAATCTGGCAATCAAAAAGCCGTCCCGAATCTACTGACCGAATCCGACAACACGACGACGGTCAACACATTGACTGAAACGGACGCCAGGGATATAGGAAAAATTGCCAATACGAAAGCCGCGCCAATTGCTTTCCTACACGCCGAGCTGCGCGCCCGCGAAGGTAAAGTCGATATCCAAAACGCCGCGTTAATCGGTAGTACGGAATCGCTAAAAGACGTCGCCAATTTGCAAATTGCTACTGGGCAATTTATTAACGATATCGGCGGAGTTGTCGTCGGTCAGCAATTGTCGGTAGATTTATTCGGCACAGAAAGATCCATCGGAAACGTTATTTACATCCGAAATCAACCATTGACCGTTGTTGGTGTGTTGAAGAATATTGAAAATCCAGCCAGTTATTTGGACGTGAATTTTAATAACGCCGCCATTATTCCATTGTCCGTGATTAAAAAATTTACCCAAGGAACGCCGCAGATTCAGCAAATCATCGTAACTACCAAAGATCATAAAAATCTCAATTCAGTCATAAAATCGGCTGACGATATTCTGAAGAAGAATCATGATAGCGATAAAAATTATCGAATCGTTTCTGGCGAAGAGATAAACGAAAAGAAGTCTAATGTCGCAAAGTTCCTCTCGATAATCTTAACTGTCATCGGCATTATTTCTCTGTTAATCGGTGGAATAGGCGTTATGAACGTGATGCTTGTCAATGTCGCCGAGCGTCAGCGTGAAGTCGGCGTCAGACGAGCCGTCGGCGCCACGGGCTGGGATATCATCAATCAGTTCTTAATCGAGGCAGCAATTATCGGATTCCTCGGCGGAATATTAGGCTACGGGTTAGGCTTGGCGGGAACTTATGTTGCCAGCTTATATTTGCCGCTCACGCCTTATATTTATTGGCAAACAGCCGTCTTATCAATTGGACTATCAATAATCCTCGGCGTAATTTCTGGCGTATATCCAGCAGCCCGCGCCACCAGACGCGACCCAATCGAATCTCTACGATATTAAATTAGCTAAGTTCCGCTTTCAATTTTTCAATCAACTGAACTGGACCGGGATTGACTCCATTGAGAATGGCTGTGTAAATACTAGCCGCGTCAGCCAGCACCAAACCCCACAGCAATTGCTCCATAAGAGTCTTTCCTCGAAGCTCCAGTACGTGTGCCTTTGGCCGCTTACCGCTTAACAAACGATCGCTCAGCTCCATTCGCTCACGAATTCTGTCCCGCTCCAAATTGCTACGAATATCAAAAACCGTAAACGGTTTCTCTACAGGATGCGACGACCAGCCAATAAACTCGTTATGATTAAATTCTGGATATTGATTCGAGAACGCCAAATTCTTCGCCGATTCATTCCAGCTAATTTTCCACTTATACGCCAGCGGCCAAGTCAATTCACCGCCAAAAATAACCAACGTCTTGCCAATTGTTAATTTCGCAATCTGCTTCGCCAAATTATCAACTTCTGGCGTTTTAGCTGTCCAATTAAATATCTCGCCCGCCAACCAATCAGCGCTATTTTTCACCTGATCATACAAATCATTATCAATAATCCAAAAATGTTGTAATAATTTCAACAATCCTCGCAGATGATAAACCGTCGACATTCGTGGCTGCGCGCCAGCTGGAACTTGAGCATAAGTAACATCGTCATTCTTCGCTCGCTCAATCAACGCTCCGCCAGTCGACATAGCCGCCAAACATGCCTTCTTCTCCAATGCTTGCTGATAACAACTCAAAGTCTCCTCGGTATTGCCCGAATGACTAACCGCAATAACCAACGTTTCCTCGCTCACGAACCCCGGCAAATCATAGCCCTTCACCACTTCAAGTGGAATATGCAACCAGCCCGCGGTCAAAACTCGAACCATATCAGCCGCTAAAGCCGAACCGCCCATTCCCGCGATCACAATATTCTTAAAATCTCGACGCTGATTCGCACCTTCGTGGATCGATACTTCATATCGAGCTTGTTCTGGAATATTCAAAACGCCGCTTAAAACGTCGCCTGGATCGTATTGTTTTATCACATTCATATCATCTAACATCTTGCGCTCCTTGATTAACTCATGTTATAGTGTAACATATATAAGCTTAAACAATTTAATATATAAGGTGGGTTATAATGGATTCTCAAGCTAATCAATCATTCAGTGACGACCAAGAACTGGCTAAGGTATTAGCTGGCGTGTCACAAGGTACAGACAACAATTTACAATTTGAAGAGACAAATGCTACAGCTTCACCTGTAATTAATCCTGCAACCATCTCACCGGATCCTGTCGCTACAGACCAGAACGAGGAGTCTACTATTGATGATATAGCGAAGGCTGCCGCTCCAGAGCCAGTTACGCCAACTCCAGTGGTCAGCGCACCAACTCCAACTGCAACTGCAGATCCTGCGCTTGATACGATTAAGCAAACTGCCTTGAACGAGTTGCGTCCATTAGTCGACAAGCTAGATGTTTCTCCAGAAGAAAAGTTTGACACTTACCTGCTACTTCTTCGTTCTACGGACGATAAAACTCTGATCGCGCCGGCACACGACGCTGCCGTAGCTATTGTTGACGAAGCTCGCCGCGCACAGGCTCTACTGGATATCATTAAAGAAATCGACTATTTCTCAAATCCTCGTTAAGTCATTTCTCCAAAATAAAAACCCGCCATTTTCGGCGGGATTTTTATTGCTCGGGGCAGATTTACATCATACCCATTCCCGGCATACCACCAGGAGCAGCTGCAACTTCAGCCTCTGGAATATCAACCACCAAAGCACCCATAGTTGCCGCAGTTGACGCAATTGACACTGCATTTTGAACAGCTTCTTTAGTCACGCGAGCCGGATCAATAACGCCAGCCTTCTTCACGTCAATCAGACCATCTTCTGGCTTCATAACGTTAACGCCGAATCCAGGTTTGCCAGATTCAACTTGAGCAAGCAACGCGTCAGCATTCAAGCCAGCATTTTTCATAATCTGCAGGAATGGCTGTTTCAAAGCGTCTTTCAAGATCTGTCGACCGACCGACAAACTATCCGCGCCGCTAACTTTTAGATTGCCAGCCAAATTGACCAAAGTTACGCCGCCACCAGCGACAATTCCCTCAGCCAAAGCCGCCTTAGTAGCCGCCACTGCATCATCAACGCGGAATTTCTTCTCGTCAATTTCCGTTTCAGTCGCGCCACCAACTTTAATAACCGCAACTTTACCAGATAGCGCTGCGGCACGCTTGTCGAACTGCTCTTTCTCATATTCGCTAGAAGCATTTTCTGAAAGCGATTTAATCTCGGCAATTCGCTCCTTCACGCCTGAAGGTTTACCCGCGCCTTCGATAATTGTCGTTTCGTCTTTTCCGACAATCACCTTACGCGCCGAACCCAAAACTTCTAAGCCAGCGTTTTCGAATGTCAATCCGTGATCTTCGGAAATCACAGTCGCACCAGTCAACACAGCGATATCACGAAGTACATCTTTACGACGATCACCGAAACTTGGCGCCTTAACGGCTACGGTGTTGAATACGCCCTTCAGCTTGTTCAGCACCAAAATACTCAATGCTTCGCCTTCAACTTCATCGGCAATCAGGACAACGTCCTTTTTGTCGCTTTGTGCCAATTTTTCCAACATTGGCAAGAATTCCTGCACACTAGAAATCTTCTTGTCGGTGATTAGAATTGCTGGCTTTTCGTACACAGCTTCCTGGCGAACCGCGTCAGTAACAAAGAACGGACTCACCCAACCCTTATCCAAGCTAAAACCTTCGACAACTTCAGCTTCTAGTTCCAAACCTTGACCAGCCTCAACAGTAACCACGCCGTCTTTGCCAACTTTCTCAATAACGCCAGCGATCAATTTACCAATTTCTGCATCGCCCGCCGAAATCGTAGCGACTTCAGCCACGCGGTCAGACTTGCCTTCAATCGGCTCAGCCAATTCGTTCAACTCTTTAACAATTTCCGCGCCAGCTTGCTCGATGCCTTTCCTAAGTTCCATCGGATTATGTCCAGCTGCAATCAATCGATTTGCCTCTTTCAAAATCGAGTATGTCAACACCGTTACAGTCGTTGTGCCGTCGCCTGCTTGCTTGTTCAAATTCTTAGCAGCCTGCTTGATTAAATCGGCACCGACTTTATAGCCTAGCGTTTCGTCATCATTTTCTGGCAATTCAATTCCTTCAGCCACAGTTACGCCGTCATGAGTAACCGTTGGACCGCCAAAACCTTTCGCAATCACAACATTGCGACCCTTTGGACCGTAAGTTACCTTAACTGCGTCGTATAGCGATTTAGCCCCGCCAAGCACGCGATTTCGCGCATCATCATCATAAAAAACTTTTTTTGCCATAATTAAACTCCCCTTTTTATCCAACAACCGTTGCTAAAATATCTTCTTCGCGAACAACCAAATATTCCGTGCCGTCAATTTTCAAATCCGTAGTCGAATATTCCTTATAGACAATTCGATCGCCAACTTTGACGTTCTTCACATCGCCGCCAACTGCTTTAACTTCCGCAACTACTGGCTTTTCTTTAGCGTTATCAGGCAAGTAAATTCCGCTCGCTGTCTGAGTCTTTACTTCTTCACGCACCGCTACAACACGGTCGCCAAGAGGCTTAATAGGTGTACTCACATTATCCTCCATTTCGTTAACAACGTATCTATTGTAACGCACCAATTTAGCACTCGTCAAGTGTGAGTGCTAATTATCTAGATACTATTCAGCATTATACGATTAGTAGCTCAGGGAAATTATCATCACCATTATCACCTTCTTCCGATGCATAGATTCTTCCCGTAAAAACATCATTCTTAATAGCAACTTCCCCCATTATCATAATAATTCTGGTATTTTCACTGCTCTTTCCAACATCAATAGAAGTAGGTGAAAAGATAACTTCCTCTTCCTCAGGAGTAATACCTCTTCTTTTTGCAATATCATTACCAGCAAGATTCTTCTTAATTATCATTAGAAATCCTGAGCCAAACGGATTAGCACGCAATTTAGCATCAAGCTTCGGAAGAGTGTCTGGGTCAATAACTTTATAAGCTTCCATACTCTACCTAGACTGCCCTTCTCGGCGTTCTTTGAGCTTTGCTACGCCTTTGCCTTTCAGCGGCAACTATTTCCTTAATTTGTTGTGAGAAGTACGGACATTTACTCTTGATAGTTCTGTCTTCCGGAAGCACTCTACCACAAAAATCATCATCATCAAATCCCGAACAGACTACATAATAACCCGGTCTACGATTCCTTTCTTTTGCCTTATAAGCAGAAATTTTAGTCGCTTTTATATCAATGTTAAATTCAAACCTTTCGCCTTGAT
>CALIRX010000052.1 GCA_938042055.1 uncultured Candidatus Saccharibacteria bacterium | reverse complement strand
AATCTTGATAACACAAGCCTAATTAAATCCCCCGAACTTTCGGGGGATTTTTGATTGTTATAAGAAGGAGTTAATTGACAAAGCGGTAATGTTTATGGCAGAATAAAGATATCTAATATAAAACAGAAAAAAGGAGATTTTGGTGAATAAACAGAAATTGCTAATTGTTGGCGGCGGTGGAATGGTTGGTGCAACGGCGGCTTATGCGTGTGCGTTGCGTAGTGTCATCGAAGAGATTGTGTTGATTGACCGTAATGAGGATTTGGCTTGGGGTCAAGCGGCTGACATTAATGACGCGATGGGAATTGACAGAAATGTCGTGGTTCATACGGGAAATTATTCCGATATCAATGACGATGACATCGTTGTGATTACTGCGGGTGCGCCGCAACTTCCTGGTCAGACTCGGTTGGAGTTGATTGACGTTAATGCAAAAATTATGCGTGATATTGTGAAAAATATTATGGCGAATGGCGCGAAGCCGTATTTGGTGATTGTCAGTAATCCGGTTGATGTTCTGACTTACGTGGCACTTAAGGAATCTGGCTTTCCGAAAAATCGCGTGTTCGGGACGGGCACGACGCTTGACACTTCGCGAATGAAGTCGTATTTGGCGGACGCATTGAATGTCGACAGTAAAGCGGTTGACGCTTATATTTTGGGCGAGCATGGCGATTCATCATTTTCGACAATTGAAACGGCGCAAATTGGTGAAGTGCCAATTAAGGAATATCCTGGATTTACAGAGGAAATGATTGACGAAATTGAGCAGAAGGTTCGCGACCGAGCTTATCGAGTGATTGAAACAAAGAAATCGACGTATTTTGCGATTGGGTTTGTTGTGTCTAAGATTGTTTCGGCGCTCCGGAAATCGACACACACGGTTTATCCTGTTTGCTCTTTGGCTGAAGGCGAATATGGCTTGAATAATGTTGTACTTGGATTGCCATCAACAATCAGTAGCGACGGCGTGAAGATTTTGGCGGGCTATCCACTTACCGAGCGAGAAAAAGAATCGCTGAATAAATCCGCTGGAATTATTGCAGAAATGATTTCTCATCTTGATAAAGCAGAAAATTGCTGATATAATCGCATAGTTAATAATAATTTATCTCGAGAACTCGATTGACTATAAATAGGGCAATTAGAGGTTACGAGGTTGCACATAAGAGGAGGAGCTATGGCTCAAGATACAGGAATTAAAATCCGTATTCGTCTGAAGGCTTATGACCACAAAGTCATCGACCAATCAGCAAAACAAATTATCGACACCGCAATTCGCACAGGTGCTAACGTGGCTGGTCCAGTGCCTTTGCCAACTCGACGCAGCACTTACACCGTCGTAAAGAGTCCACACGTTTACAAAACTGGTGGTGAATCTTACGAGCGCCGCGTTCACAAGCGCCTGATTGACATTACAAACGCTACACCAAAGACGATTGATAGCTTGCAGAACTTGAATTTGCCAGCTGGCGTTGACGCTGAAATTCGTATGTAATTTAACGATATATAAAATTTCCGCCTCTTGAACGGGGCGGATTTTTTATGCTATAATTTCATTTAGCTTATGACAAAACAAAAAACTCGTACTTATGCTCGTAATCGCTCGAAGTCTAACGAGCTATTTAGTCGCAAAGGGCACGAACGCATTTATGACAACGACGGCTCATTTTTCTTGAAATTGGTGGTTTTTGTGATATTAAGTGCGCTGTGGCTTCGTCTAAAAAATCCCTTTGAGATTGGCGGTTTGGTCGTTCAGGCTATTCCTGCCGGGCTATTTATTGCATTGCTGCTGGTATTAAAGATTGAGAAATATCAATTCAACCGCAAAATTTGGTACGTCACGTTAATTCTCATGGCAATTCTGACTTCGTTTACGCCAGTGGGTGTGATGATTTAGCTTATGCTGTACTATTTTGATACTTTATGTTATATTAATCGTTAAAGGAGTGTGGTAATGAATCAGGATGCTTTATCTAAATTTATAAGTGATATTATAGACGCTAAGGGTTATAAAACTCTTGACAGTGACGTCAGGCGGCAATTAGAGCAAGATCTGAAGAATAGACTAATTGATCAGATTAATAGGGCTGTACTTGAGGCTTTGCCTGAAAATAAAATTGACGGTTTTAATGACTTATTGGATCGTGGCGCTAGCCAACAGGAAGTCCAGCAATATATAGCAACTAGCGGTGTTGATACGAAAAAGATAACGCTTGAGACGATGCTACGCTTTAGGTCGTTATATCTTGGAGATAAGTAAATAGTATGTCAACTACTAAAGAACCAATACCATCTACAGAACCATCTACAGATCCGATGCTGGTCCGTGTAAATCAAGCAGCAAATACTAACGATAAGCCGTTAACTATTGCCGTTGTCGACCAGACACATGATGTTGAGGCGGCAGCTAAAGACTATGCAGAAGCTCGTCTAAGAGGAGAGTCTGAGGCTGCCAGGGAAGCTGGCCGAATAAAGGGCTTTCTGCATAGGATATGGAGAGGTGAGAACGGCATTGCTACTAAGTACTTTTTCAATAAGTACGTTGAAGAAGCTAAGCAGCGTGCTGAAGAAGAAGGACTAACTGCCTTATACACGGACAGCGTTGAGCTGCGTAATGCTGCTATGGGGGCGACTATTGCGCGCTTTACTTCCGAGTATGACGAATCTATACATGAGGTTGCTGGAGAGCGTCGACAAGAGTTGGCTGAGGACTCACCATTCGGCCTGGCGGTGAAGAAGCTGATTGAAAATTATGTCGAAGGTGACAGCAAAGACTGGAGTGAGGAGGCTTTTAGGGAGGCGCAGTCCAGGATAGTACGTCAATTAGATCAGTATGGTGATGGTGACGATCTCATCGGCGAAGGTAAAGTCAGAATAGATAATATTTGGCAAATTGCCCAAGCGGTCAAAGAAAGCGTTAATCATGGTGAAAGTCTCGATAACGTATTGCAGGGCATGAAGATTTATACTGGCGAATCTCGTTCTGGGGTCCGTACCGAAGCTCATCAAAGTAAAATCGATAAAACTATTGAACGGCTACAAAAATCAAAAATAGGTTCGCTTGTTGGTCCTGAGACGATAAGCTTGGGTGCGGCGATTGCTACTGGTATATTTCGAGTTGGGCGGGGATCACTAATGCGAGCTGCTGGCGTGACTGGCGTGCCTGGGCTGCTCGGCGGCGTGTTTGCTGGTATGCGTGAAAATAAACGGCTCAAAGAAGAGCGTGCCATACATGCGCGAGAAGTGGCTCAGGGTCAGGAGTTTGAAGACAAAGGCCGACGTGCAGAAATCGAAAAAACTCGCTATGAAACAGTTGCCGCAAAGGAGCTGATTGGCTCGCTAGAAGAGTTTATTGATAAAGAAGACCTGTCTCCAGAGGAACTACAGCAGTGTTATGAGTCGATTGTTAATGCTGCATCCAGGATCCATGCCTCAGACAAATTACAGGCGGACTTTATTTCATATTCAAGCGTGACGGAAGTCGAGTCGGAGAGACTTGAATTAGATGTAGCAATAGCTAGAGCCAAAGTGAAGCTGGAGGGCAGATTAGGAGATCTGCCAGAGGCGCTCGTTGCAGATTTGGGTATTGATAAAGACGGCACGGTAGATGATGCAATATATAAATCTACAGATGTACTCTATTCTCTGATGGATGATAGAAGCAAAAAAGACGAGGCCTTTAAGAAGCTAAAGAGGCGACGTGTAGCAATAGCAGCAGCAACAGGGGCTGTGACTGGCTTTGCGATTGGACTAGCTTCACAAGAGGCTTTGGCGTTCTTTGATTCTGGGTATGATGGCCTGCTTGAAAATGTTCTTACAGGTGAAGGCGGAGGCGATAGACAAACTTTGCTAGCTGGTATATTTCATGGCGAGGGTTATGGCTATAACACTGAGACTATCGTGAGTGCTGGAGACTATACTTCATACGACGTAGGCGGTAGCCAAGGAAGTATCAATTTGCCAGATAATTATCAATTGACATATAACCCTGACGGAACGACAAATATCATCGATCCAAACGGTAATGTTTTTGCTGAGAATATTTCGTTTGAGGCTGACGGCTCTTTATCTCAAGCCTCGCAGGAGCTGCTACAAGAAAAGGGTGCTATTGTGGAAGATTTTTCTGCAGTAGTAAGTAGTCAAGAGTCTATTGTGCAAGATTTGAGTGTTGATGGATATTTAGGCCACCATCAATCTGAACTGACGAATATTACTCGAGATTTTTGGTATGACAATGATACCGCCAGTGTGTTTGATAATAATGAACTGGGACTCCAATGGGGAAGTCAAGGTGATGATGGTTCTATTCGGCTATCGATTTCTAACATGACGGATTATGGATCTTATCATGGGTTTGATAGCGCTTCATGGTCTGATGAAGCTCAGGGTGGCACACTGAAGTTTGCTGTATCCGCCTCAATAGATAGCCAAGACAGAGTATTTATGGTTGATATTGCGCCAGATGGAAGTATAGATATCCCATCCGATAGTCCAGCGGCAAATCTTTTTTCCGTTGATGAATACGGTCAAGTAGAGTTTAACGGTGCATACGGAGAAGTTGTCGCAATTCAAGACGTGGACACTGATGGAATAACTCATGTGACTCCACTGGCGACTATGGAGGGTAATAACTCTGTTTCAACCATCTCAACTACAGTCGAAGTCTTGACAGATAAGAATGTCCCCAAGTTCCAAATAACACCTCCGCCGATAGAGACGGTAGTTAACGCCGCTCCGGCTGTAGAAGGCTTTGGCGGGCCGGCGGTGGTGTTGAGGCGACCGCTGGAAAATATAGCAAGAAGGCGACCTGGTTATTATAATCAATACCGCAACGGATACACAGAACAGCGCGAATCTCAGCTTGAGGATATTTCTCCAAGGCTAAGAAGTGATAGAAATGCTAACTTAGAGCTAGGCGAGGAGACGACACGATACAAACAGTGGCTGGCAGGCACTAGAGGACCTGAATATGTTAGTCAAATTGAACAGGGAATTAACAATTCTAAGGAGTTGCAACAGGCTCCGGGGGATGTTGACTTTGTCGTGACAATACCCGTTGCTGCCGCTAGTGAGTCGGAGAATATTTATAACACCTTAGGACTTCTCGCTCGACAGGATAGTGATGATATCGAGAAGTCTCTGATTCTACTAAATGTAAACTGGCTAGATGAGGCAAGATCTGACCCAGAAAAGGCTGCGAATATACTCAGGACTATGGCTGAAATTGATCGAGCACGTAAAGATTTTCCTCATTTGAGAATTGCTACTATTGAGCGCGAATATAATCGAGAATCTGTAGAAAAGACTGGTGGAGTAATTGGTTATGTGGCACAAGACCTGCAGAGCGCAGCATTATTATGGTTACAGCAGCAAATTGAGAACGGAAAAAGATCTCCTTCTCAAGACGCTATCATACAGCGATATGATGCGGACATGCGAGGAATGTCTAAGCATGCCTGGCGAGATATCAGACGTGCTTTCTCTAAGTATCCAGAAACGGATATCTTTAAGGGGGTAACGAGGTTTGGTGCTGATCAGTATGAAAAATATCCAGGCTTTGGACTGGTGACAGAAATGGTGGCGAACACTACTGCTATTAGTGTTATGGAAGGAGGCGTACATACCGGTGGAGCGAACTTTGGCGTTAGGGCATCGACTCTTGCTGCTACTAATGGGGTTGGTGATGCGAGAATGTATTCGGGAGCTGGGTCTGATGATGCTCAGATTGGGAGAAGAGTAGCTGCTGCTCGATCGGGACACTTTATGAGGAGTAGCGATAGGCGCTACCGTAATTATAGCGAGAGTATCCCCGTAGATGTAAACAGGAGGGTCGTACGCCTCGTTGGCGGCTCGACCGTAGACACCGATGCCGAGAGATTCATTAGGAGATATAGAGATGGAAAATGGTGGCAGAGTGTTTGGTCTGACGAGAGCGGTCCTGGTGGGTTCTCTGATGGCGCAGGCGGGTATTCTCCACGTACATCCGGCGGTTCTAGTCGTCAAAACAGACCAGAAAGGTTGTCTGCTAAGACGATAAAGGATTTGGAGATAAATATAAGTGAAGAATTATCTGTTGCAAGTCCAGAACACCAGCGTAGAGTGCTGTCGTTATTGTTCAAGAATACTCCTGGTGCCTATACACTAGAAGATACCGACGATGGCAAAGTTAAATTCAAATTTACAAAAGCCGGGCGTAAATATATCAAGAGGTACTTAAAATCTTTTGGAGGGAGAAAGCATGATCAATTGTATGGAAATCCATATGTGGATAGCCGCGGACATAGACATGGTAGTGGTGCTCTAATATCAGCTTAAATTGGTTTTATTCGTTAAAGTTCATTGATTAGAATAATAAAGGAGGGCAAATTTATGAACAGAGAAGAATTATTAGCATTAAGAGAGCAGGTTGTTGCTAGTGTGAAATCTTTAGCGATAGGAGCAAATGTTCCAGCCGAGGACAAGCTGCCTATAATATTAGAGCTAGCTCGCGGGGATGACTCGGGGTTGTTAAAAGAGGCGTTCAAAGTTGCAGGAGAAATTACAGAAGAGTCTGCTAAGTTGAACGCTATGCTTGATGTAATCGCAGCTATCGATAGTAACTTAGCTAGCAAAGAAGAGACTGATGTGAATTCTGAGGAGCAATCTCCTAACACGGCTGTGTAGGCGTTGACTTTTTAGGCTTAATTGTGCTACAATTTACGGGTAATTTCTATTACGCGTAATATCAACTGTTCTCCTTGGTGAATGAGCAGGTCTGGTTATGAGCGGATGTTTACATTTAACGTTCTCTCAGAACCCAGAAACCGCACGTCATCAGGAGTATTTAAGTGGGAGTGAGGAAAAGTGAAAACACTTCTCGGTACCAAACTTGGTATGACCCAGCTCTTGGCTGAAGACGGCAAAGCCATTCCGGTAACGCTGATTCAAGCCGGCCCTGTCACCGTTACTCAGGTGAAGACTGTCGAGACCGACGGTTACAATGCGGTACAGGTAGCTTTTGGAGAGGGTAAGAACCTGAGCAAGGCCGTGGCTGGACACGTTAAGCCAGCCCAAGTGACCCCGAAACATATTCGGGAATTCCGTGTCGACCAGATTCCAGAGGATCTGAAAGTTGGCAGTGAAATTAATGTTTCCGCGTTTGAAGTCGGCGATTTTGTCGATGCAACCGGAACCAGCAAAGGTAAAGGTTTCGCTGGAACCATTAAACGCCACAACTTTAAGCGTCATCGTAAGACGCACGGTGGTAAAGGTAATACTCGTAAGCCAGGTTCAATTGGCTCGATGT
Organism: uncultured Candidatus Saccharibacteria bacterium; assembly: GCA_938042055.1. GTDB lineage: Bacteria > Patescibacteriota > Saccharimonadia > Saccharimonadales > Saccharimonadaceae > Nanosynbacter. The sequence goes on along the minus strand of CALIRX010000052.1, from coordinate 15,784 downwards.
ATCCACAAAAAGTTTTCAAGGGTAAGACGATGGCTGGTCATATGGGTCACGAGCGTGTTACTGTCAAGAACTTGGAAGTGGCATATGTTGATCCAGAGACCAATCTAATCGGGGTTAAGGGCGCTGTTCCTGGACCACGAAAGGGGCTGATTATTTTAGGAGGTAACAAGTAATGGCAGATTCAACCAAACTTCCTAAAGACATTTTTGCTGTGGAAGTGCCAAATCACGAATTGTTGAAATTGGCATATGACAGATACTTGGCAAACGCACGCCTAGCTAGCGCTACAACCAAGCAGCGCGGCGAAGTTTCTGGTGGTGGTAAAAAACCATGGAAGCAAAAGGGAACTGGTCGAGCACGTTTCGGTTCAACCCGTAACCCAATCTGGCGCGGCGGTGGTGTAGTATTTGGCCCACGCGGCAACGAAAACTACACTAAAAAATTGTCAAAGACCGCTAAGAAAGTGGCAGTTCGCCAAGCTTTGACTGTAGCTAACGAAGCTAAGAAGATTGTCGTCAAAGACATTAAGACTACTGGCAAGACCAAGGAAGTCGCAACATTCTTAGCTGACAATAAGTTCGAGCGCCGTGTTCTGATCGTTGTAGATGAGAAGACGCCAGAACTTATGCGTGCTACAAACAATATTCAGAACGTTTTGGTGGTTCGCGCTAATTATCTAAGCGTTTATCACATTCTGAATGCGGATACAATCGTTATAACACCGAAAGCTCTACCTGTAATTACTGCATGGTTGGGTAAGGAGGAAGCGTAATATGAAACAGACGATTATTATCCCACGCGTTAGTGAAAAGGCTTACGCACAGAGCGCCAACGGTGTATATGTGCTACGCGTTCCACTTAACTTGAATAAGAACGAAATCAAATCAGCTGTAGAAGAACAATTTGGCGTTACTGTAGTTAAGGTTAAAACCTTAGTACAAGACGGCAAGGCTGTACGCTTCTCACGAGGCAAGAATCGCTATCCTGGCACAACAACGCGCAAGGATTGGAAGAAGGCTTACGTGACGCTGAAAGAAGGCGATAAGCTCGATGTGTTTGACGCAGTAGAGCAGCAGATGGAGGAGACCAAGTAATGCCAGTGAAAGCTTACAATCCAACCACTCCTGCTCGTCGCGGCATGACGAGTCAGGATTTGTCAGACATTACAACAAGAAAACCTCTTAAAAGTCTGATTAAAGCTAAAAAGCAAAATGCCGGTCGCAACAACCAAGGTCGAATTACCGTTCGTCATCGCGGAGGCGGCGTTCGTCGTCACTACCGCTTGGTGAACCACAATTTGCCAGCAGGCTTGACCTTGACGATTGAAGAAATCGAATACGATCCAAACCGCTCAGCTCGTATTGCTCGAGTTAAGGATCAGTACAATTTGTACCACTACATCTTAGCTGACACCTCAATGGTTAAGGGTAAAACTATCCGAACTGGCGAAGAAGCTCCAATTGAGGCTTCAAACCGCTTGCCATTGTCAGTTATTCCTGTTGGTACGATGATTTACGCTATTGAGTTGACCGCTGGTAAGGGCGCACAAATGGTACGCGCTGCCGGTGCTAAAGCTCAGTTGATGGCGAAAGAAGGCAACTACGCAACTATCAAATTGCCATCTGGCGAAGTTCGTAAAGTTCGCTTGGAAGCTACTGCTGCTATCGGTGTAGTCGGTAACGTCCAGCACCAAAATGTTAAGATCGGTTCAGCTGGTCGCAAACGTCGCAAGGGTATTCGCCCAACCGTTCGTGGTGTCGTTATGAACGCCGCAGACCACCCACATGGTGGTGGTGACGGTGGTCGCCACGGTACTGGTAAAGCACCACGTACTCCTTGGGGTCAATTGACATTAGGTTATCGAACTCGTCGCCGTAAAGGCTCGAATAAATTAATCGTACGCACGCGTCACGACGCGAAGAGGAAGAGGTAAATCACGATGAGTCGTTCATTAAAGAAAGGTCCATTCGTCGATGTAAAGCTAGCAAAGAAAATTGCTGCTCTTAGCCTTGACGATCGAACCGTTATTAAAACGTGGGCGCGCGCTTCGACTATTACACCAGAAATGGTTGGTCGAACGATTGCTGTCCACAACGGTAGAGTGCACGTCCCTGTGCTGATTACCGAAAACATGGTTGGTCATAAGCTCGGTGAGTTTAGTCCAACTCGTAAATTCCGTAAACACGGTGGAAAGGATAAGAAGTAATCATGGCTGATACAACTTATACTGTCCGTGCTTACGCAAAAGGTGTTGATCAGGCACCACGTAAGGTCAGTCTAGTCGCAGCCTTGGTGCGAGGTCGTACTGTAGCTGATGCGCTAGTTATCTTAGAGCACGTTCCAAAGCGCGCTGCTAGCCCAGTTAAGAAGGCTATCGAAAGCGCTAAAGCAAACGCTATCAACAACCACGGCTTGGACGCTAAAAGCTTGGTAATTACGACTTTGAGCGTTACTACTGGTACACGTTTGCGTCGCTTTAAGCCAGCATCGCGCGGTCGCGCTTTGCCATTCCAGAAAAAGACTTCAAATATTTTGGTTGAAGTAACTGGTACAGAAAAGCCAAAGAAAGCGCCTGCAAAGAAGGCCGAAGCTAAGGCAGAAGCAAAAACTGCTAAGCCTGCAGCTAAAAAAGCCGCTAAACCGGCAGCAAAAAAGGAGGAGAAGTAAATGGGTCAAAAAGTGAATCCAATCAACTTCCGCCTACAGGTCAATAAGAACTGGAGCTCTCGTTGGTTTACGGCCAATAAGAAAGAGTTTGCAGAGGCGATTCGTCAGGATCACGAAATCCGCGAGTTGATTGAAAAGAAATTTGCCTCACGCCCAACTATCAATCGCATTGAGATTGAGCGTAGCGCTAACTTGATCACGATTACAATTCACACGGCAAAAGCTGGTGTTGTTATCGGTCGCGGTGGTGCTGGCGTGAATGAATTGAAGAAGCAAGTTGAGAAGATTGCTGGTCAGCCAGTTCGTATCAACATTGAAGAAGTCCGCCGTCCAGAATTGGCAGCCAAATTGGTAGCTGAGAATATCGCTCGCCAATTGGAGCGCCGAATCAACTTCCGCCGTGCAACTAAAATGACCGCACAAAACACCATGAATGCTGGTGCTAAAGGTATTCGTATTGAGGTGGCTGGTCGTTTGAACGGTGCTGAAATGGCACGTCGCGAAAAGGTAATTGAAGGCTCAGTGCCTCTACATACCTTGCGCGCTGATATTGACTTCCACTGTGCTCGCGCTCAGACACCAGCTGGTATCATTGGCGTGAAAGTGTGGATTTATAAGGGAGAAAGGAGTCGCTAAATGCTGTTACCAAAGAAAACTAAGCACCGCAAAGTGCGTATTGGAAAAAACCGCGGTCAAGCAACTCGTGGCAATTACATCGCGTTCGGCGACTTTGCATTGCAATCACAATCAAATGAGCGCATCAACTCCCGCCAAATCGAGTCTGCTCGTCAGGCGATGACTCGTTACATCAAGCGTGGCGGTAAGATTTGGATTCGAATCTTCCCTCACACTCCAGTTACCCGAAAGCCACTTGGCTTGAAGATGGGTGGCGGTAAAGGTAACCCAGAATTCTTCGTTGCTAAGGTAAAGGCTGGTACTGTTCTGTTTGAGATGCAGGGTGTTTCAGAGGAAGTTGCTCGCGAGGCAATGCGTCTGGCTAGCCACAAATTGCCAGTCAAATGTAAGTTCATCAAGCGGGAGGACGCATAATGGCTGAAACGAAGAAATCTGTTAAAGCGGCAGTTGTTAAGACGATTGACGATTTGAAGAAGGAATTGGCTGAAAAGCGAAACGACCTACTTCAAGCAAAACGTTCTCACGCTGCTGGCGAATTGGTTAATCCAAAAGCGTTGCGTTCACTCCGAAAGGAAATTGCACGCCTGCTGACACAAATTAATAACACAAAGGAGAGCAAGTAATGGCCCGACGAACATTGATTGGCGTCGTAACGAGTGCCAAGCGCGACAAGACCATCACTGTGACGGTCACTAGCCGCGAAACGCATCCGCTATACGGCAAGCAGTACACCGTGACTCGCAAATACACTGCTCACGATGAAACCAACGAAGCAGGTGAGGGCGACAAGGTGCAGATCGAAGAGACTCGCCCAATTTCCAAGACTAAGAGCTTTACTCTAGTTAAGGTGATTGAAAAGTCTCGCGGTTCTATCAAACTAAAGGACGAAGTTTCTGGCGAAACTAAGGAAGAGGCTAAGGAGGACGACAAATGATCCAACAAGAATCTCGCCTTAAAGTAGCCGACAACTCAGGCGCTAGGGAAGTTTTGTGTATCCGCGTTCTTGGCGGTACACGACGCCGTTACGCTCGCGTTGGCGACGTAATCGTCTGCTCGGTAAAAGACGCTAGCCCAACCGGTAACGTTAAGAAAAAATCTGTTGTTAAGGCTGTAGTTGTTCGTACTCGCGATCAAATCCATCGCAAAGACGGCTCAACAATCTGTTTTGACGACAACGCCGTAGTGATTATCAACGATGACAAGCAGCCAAAAGCTACTCGTGTCTTCGGTCCAGTTCCACGCGAACTTCGCGATATGGGCTACATGAAGATCGTTAGCTTAGCTCCGGAGGTACTCTAATGGCTCGAATTCATAAAGACGATACCGTAAAAATTATTGCTGGTAAAAATAAAGGCACAACTGGTAAAGTCCTAAAAGTTAACACGAAAGACCAAACTGTTTTGGTCGAAGGTGTTGGCGTTGGACATCGCCACGTTAAGCCAAGCCAGTACAATCCAAAAGGCGGCAAAAAAGATATTCACGTACCAATGGATATCAGCAAAGTCGCTTTGGTTGTTGATGAGAAATCAGGCAAAACCAGTCGGGTTGGTTTAGTAAAGAATGCTGACGGCGGCAAAACTCGTGTTGCTCGTCAAGCAAAAAATAAGGAGATTAAATAATGGCAGAAAAGAAAACTGTCGTGCCAGCTCCTCGCTTGAAAGCCTTGTATCAAGGAACTTACCTTAAGGAACTACAAGCCGAATTGAATCTAAAGAACGTGCATGAAGTGCCAGCTTTGGAAAAGATCGTCGTGAGCGTTGGTACCGGCAAGAAGAAAGATGACAAGCGTCATTTCGAAATTGTCAAAAACACTGTCGAGAAAATTACCGGTCAAGCACCAGTGGCTCGACAAGCTAAAAAATCAATCGCGACATTTAGCATTCGTAAAGGTATGGGCGCGCCAATTGGTGTTAGTGTAACTTTGCGCGGCGCTCGTATGTACGAGTTCATGGATCGTTTGATTAACGTTGCTTTGCCTCGTGTTCGCGACTTCCACGGCGTTGGCTTAAAGTTTGATAAAGGTGGCAATTACAATCTCGGCATCACCGAGCAATCGATTTTCCCAGAATTGACATTTGAGGAAACTCAAGTTTTGCACGGTTTGCAGGTCACATTTGTTATCAAGAACGGCAACAAGGAAGCTTCTAAGGCGTTGCTAGAAAAATTCGGTATGCCGTTTGAGAAGAAAGGAGGCGTCAAGTAATGGCTAAGAAATCAATGGTCGCTCGTGATAAGAAGCGCATGAAGATGATTGCCAAGTTTGCAGCCAAGCGTGCTGAGCTGAAAGAACTTGGCGACCTCGATGGTTTGCAAAAATTGCCTCGCAATTCTAGCCCAACCAGGCACAAGAACCGTGATAGCATCTCTGGTCGCCCGCGCGGCTACATGCGTCAATTCGGCTTGAGCCGTATCAATTTCCGCGAAAAAGCAGCCAAGGGTGAAATCCCAGGCATAACAAAGAGTAGTTGGTAAGAAGGAAAGGAGATTAGAATATGTCTATGCAAACTACAGACCCAATCGCCGACCTTCTGACTCGCATCCGCAATGCGAAATTGGTTGGCAAAACGGAAGTTCGTGTTCCGTCCAGCAAGATGAAGAAAGTCATCGCTGAACAATTAGTCAAAAACGGCTACTTGGCAGACGTCAAGCTGGAAGATGCTAAGCCTCGTGGCGTGTTGGTAGTTACTATCAATGAAAAAGGAACTAACAGTACTATCAACGAAATTACCCGCATCTCAAAACCTGGTCGTCGCGTTTACGTCGGCGCTAGCGAGATTCCAAAGGTAAAGAGCGGCCGCGGTTTGGTACTCATCTCAACCTCAAAGGGCGTCATGACTGGCGCCGAAGCAGCCAAGGCTAAACTTGGTGGTGAATTGTTGTTGAAGGTTTACTAAGCCTCGCGCAAATCAAATAAACGTCCTCATTGCAGGGCGTTTATTTTTTATATCTATCTACGTAGAGATAGTATAATAGTGATATGATCGACCTTAAGAATGTGTCTTATGAAACTAATAGTCGAGAATTGTTCAGCGACGTAAGCTTTGCTATTAACGCCGGAGATAAGATTGGACTAGTTGGTCCAAATGGTGCCGGAAAAACTACTTTATTAAAAATAATAAACGGAGATATCCAGCCTACATCAGGTGATATTATTTCGAGTGGTGAAGAAATAGGCATTTTACCACAAAACCTGAATAAATGGCTCGATAAGACAGTTTATGATTTTATAGAAGAAGTGACTGGCGTTAAGTCGGCTAGAGAAGAATTTGATTATCAGTGCGAGAGGTTAGCCCAAGAGGCTAGTGAAAAGACACTATTAGTTTATGGCGAAGCTCTGGAGAGGTATGAAAAATTCGAAGTAGCAAATTTTGACACGACGATTAAAAAGGCTTTATCACGAGCAGATCTGGGTGACATTGATCTGGATAGGCGTCTGAATACATTTTCTGGGGGACAACGCACGCGGATAGCTTTGGCGGCAGTTTTTGCGTCTCGTTATGATCTAATTTTACTTGATGAGCCAACTAATAACCTTGATGACAGCGGAGTAATCTTGCTTGAAGATTTTATTGACAATTCGCCAGCTTCATTTTTGATCGTGTCTCATGATCGGCATTTCTTACGTAACACTGCAGAACGGATCATAGAATTGACTGGCGACAAGGGTGTGAATAAATATAATCTTGGTTATGATGAATATATTGAAGCAAGACGTGAAGCTCGTCAAGCAATGACTGATCGCTATGAGCAATATGAAAAGGAGAAAAAGCGACTATATCGTGTTGCGCGGGATGCGAGAATTCGTGCGAATTCGGCCAAAGCTAGCCACAAAAAATCGGATAGTGATAAGTTAAATGATAATTTTCGTAAAGAGCGCGCATCTTCAAATATTGCAGGGGCGGCTGGAGGCGTGGAGTCTCGCCTGCGACAATTGAATGAACCTGAGAGAGTGGAGGATGAAATTACTATTAAGTTTGCTTTCGATGAAGTATCGTCTAAGAAGCATAGCCTTATTTCTGTGCAATCGCTAAGTATTTCACATGATGGAGAGAAAGTGATAGGGCCCGTTACTTTTAATGTACGTCCTGGCGATAAAATATTGATCCAAGGGGAGAATGGTTCAGGAAAATCTTCGCTCCTCAATTTTATTATGGGAAATAATACACCCGAGTATCATCGCGGAGAAATAAAAAAAAGCGAAAATGCAAAAATAATATACATGAATCAGTCGCAATCATTGCCGCTTAAAGGCAACTCACCTTTGGACAATTTGCGGTATTTATCGCCAAAACTTGAATTACACGACGCGATTAATACATTAATTCGTTTTGGTCTGGGTAAACGAACAATCTCTTCGACAAAAGCAATAGATCTCAGCGGCGGCGAACGAGCTAAAGTTTTGCTTGCTGCTATGTCAACGAACTCTCCTGATCTTATCATCCTGGACGAACCGACGAATAACCTTGATATTCCTACGATTGAAGCTTTGGAGCTGGCGCTAGGTCAGTATAGAGGAGGTGTTGTGATAGTGTCTCATGATCAAGACTTTATCGAAAATATAGGGATAACGGAGAAAATTAAAATATAAAAAAGACTTGACGGAGTGGCTTTTTATTAGAGCTTAGCGATAATTGTCGCTCTGTGCTATAAAAGAGAATGCAGGACACTTTCTGACACCCGGGGATATAAATCACAATATACTAGGTTGGCTGGCTCGGGCAATAAATTTAGGAGATATCATGGATACCATAAGAAAAACTATTAAAGCACGCACCTGGAAGGATGGTAAAGAAATTCACCCAGAAGATCAGACTCTTCCGGTAAATCAGGTATATGCTTGGCTTTTTACTCACGATAATAAAATGGCCATTGTCTCTAAAGATGGTCGAAAGTGGCAGCTGCCCGGTGGAAAGCCAAATAAGCACGAGACTTACTTGCAAACCATTGTACGTGAAGTAGCAGAAGAGATGGGAATTAATACAGACAGTGTGTCTAGTCGGTATAAGTTCTTTGGTTATTACGATATCTTGGAAACAGATAACTTAAAAAATGATGACGAGTACTTACAACTTCGGGTTAGTTTGAAACTTAATAAGAATGCCGATGAGTATATCTTACATCAACAGAACGAGGACGAAGAGCAAATACAGGAAGAGCAGATACGGTATGCTAAATTTGTAACAGTTGATGAACTCGCACAACACATTCCGTGGGCAAGTGAGAGCGCGGAGTTGAAAGCTGCTATACAGAGTCAAATAAATTTTCCTGTACCACACTAGCACATTTTTCGACCGCAACTTCATGCCCGAGTGAATATCCATTGCGCTTCAATTTCGGCAGCTCGCGCACTTCGTGAAACATCATATTAAGCTCAGGTACGAAAAATAATTCCCGAAACGGCATTCCTTTGAGTCGAGATTCCTCTCGTGACTCGGTTAAGATAACGCCAGAATTTTCTCCAAAAATCACTTTCTCACGACCATTGGGAAAATTTATTACAAGACATGTTGTGTATTGTGCTCGTCTGTTTGCCTTATTCTCAAGCTTCTTCAGACAATAATCTACGATCTCTTGATCGCTCATCTCATGACCATTCCAGCGTCTTGTGAATACGCCAGGCTCGCCATTTAGGGCGTCAATTTCCATGCCAGAATCATCGGCGATAATTATCAGATTTTTGTCATTTCCGCGTAAATGATTCCTTGTGTGTCGTACTTTCAATAGGGCGTTTTGTTCAAATGTTGCGCCCGTTTCTATGCAGTCGGGAATTTGATAGTCCAAATCTGCCAACGAAATAATTGACGTCTGCGGAGAGAACTTATGAAACGCGGCGACAAATTCTGCGTATTTGCCTGGGTTTCTGGTGGCGAAAAGTATAGTTGCTGTCATTGAGTATGATTATACCAATTATCATAAATATCGAAAAATTGCTAATTTGACGGCATTGTAATATCATCGAACCAAGCAATGATAGTTTCATCCATATACAAAACAGCCGATAACGACGGGCTAATCGCTCATATTTATGAACATTTATTAGCTCAGTATGTTTTGAAGCGTCTTCAAGACAATGAGTTCTTTGTTCTGAGCGATATCATACTGTCTGCAAAAACATATGGTGACACTTGTTTTATGGACGCTGAGTTATATAGCTCAGAAGTGAAAAAGACATATGACGAGGCGTTGCGAGAGTTTGATAAATTAGTCATTCCAGAAGATGCTGCTTTGCGGGCGGCTAGCGAGTGTGGAATAGAAATGAATCGAAATATAGTAGAAGTCGACCGAAGTGAACTGAGCAAAAAGCTACGCGAAGTTCAGATTTCTCCGTGGCGTAAGCAAATTGATATGGCGTATCGTAAGGCTCATGATGAGAGCTCTGTCAATACGCTTTTTCGTACTTCGTATATAAAATACAGTAAAGAGTATGACGATCTTTTTCGTGAATGTGTTCTGGAGTATTCAATTGATGAAAGTCACATACAGACGCCGGTTGATCAAGCTCTGGCGGCAATTGTTATGCAGATTGTGGCTCTCAATTTCTTGACGGTCGTGCGAGAAAAATATACCGTATATGATCGTGGCGATCAGTGGTCGGAGGCGTCAATTTCGGTTGGATACAGAATGTTTCTTGGACTATTGAAGAAAGATGACAAAATAATTAATCAATTGAGTTATGATTTCTTAGAGTATATAAAAATTTTATCGTCGTCTGTCTTTTGTGATAATTTACAAAAAGCTCTTGTTCGATGTTCGGACAATCATAAACAGGTTATATTAAACAGGAGTATGCTAAATGCGATCCTTGGAGGGTGTGTTATTGGCGGCAAAGGCTGGTTGGAGATGGCGAGTAGTGCTCAAATAAGGCGAATGATCAATTCAATCGAGTTGGATGTATATGAGGTTGATTTGTAGTTTGGAAACCTTGCTTTTACCTCTAATCGTTTTAACATCATCAATAGCGACAACTGCGTCCGTAATACTCTATCTGTGTATTGATAAGAAGGCTTGGCGAATTACTAGCGATGTCGTAGCATTGATCGGGAGTTTGGCTATTGTTGGCACATCATTATTAGCAATAGCTGGCATGAAATTAGTATTCCCTGATGGCGGCATATGGAGTGTAAGCTATGGTGGATTTGTAACAACTGGGCTAGGTGTCCTTATATTCTATTTCGCTATAGTACATCTAAAAAAAGCAGTAAATAGTACAAAATAAACGCCCTCTTGTGCAGGGCGTTTATTTTTTATGCCCCAGATTAACTAGCTTCGTCTAATATAGATCTTGATGTCAATATATTTTGCTATACTGTAAACATATGCGTAGCTTCCTCCATATGACAAAAACATCAAACCAAGCAGAAATAACTGCTAAAGACGTCTTAGCCGTTGATTTTTTACCTTTTTTGTTATCTATCGTCGTTATGGTGCCGCTACTACACGGGATAGGCTGGCTTATCGGCAGTGTTGACCCCAGACAGGGAATCCCCAGTTATTATGTTCAGGTGCTATTTACGGGAAACCCTCTCGTTGAGTTAATTATGGTCGCCGCTGCCTGCTTTATTGCTGTCGGGCGAAAACCCCAGATACGCTTTTGGTCGACGGTGGGAGTGGCTATGCTCATCTCTCTAATTGATGCACCAAACTTTCTTTGGCATATCGATGTCAGCGGCTATTTAAGCATCTTCGCTGGCATTCTTTTAATGATCTCTGGTTGGCGGCTATGGGATTATTACGAAGTGCGTAAAATCTACGATATGAAAGAGCCGTATTTGACCAAAGCAGCATTATCAACTTACGTCACTTTCGCTATTTTGGCAGTCATTCTGCTTATCCCGTACGGCAACTAGGTATAACGCTCAAAAAACCTTGCATTTCACCCCTAATCTATGCTAAAATACCAGGGTTAATATCAAATCACACGAAAGGTGAGTAATGAGTCTGAGTCGAATCGGAAAACTGCCGGTGATTATTCCGGCCGGTGTGACAATCACGGTTGACTCTGGTGATGTGGTCGTTAAAGGACCAAAGGGTGAATTGAAGCAATTCATCACACCAGCAGTTGAGGTGAAAGTCGAAGACGGACAAGTCACGGTACATCCTAAGGACGAGTCCAAAGTAGCCCGCAGTCAGCATGGTCTGATGCGCGCGCTAATCAACAACATGGTAATCGGTGTAACCAAAGGCTATGAAAAGCGCCTAGAGGTTAACGGTGTCGGTTTCCGCGTTAGCTCAAGTAACAACGAGCTAGAAATGGCACTTGGATTTTCACATCCAGTCAAATACAAAGCCCCAGAAGGCGTAACTGTTACCAACGAAAAAATGATTATCGTTGTTAGCGGTATCAATAAACAACAAGTCGGCCAAGTTGCAGCGGAAATCCGCGCCTTGAAGAAGCCTGAACCATACAAGGGTAAGGGTATCAAGTATGTCGACGAGCAGATTTTGCGTAAAGCAGGAAAGACAGGTAAGTAATCATGGCTGAAAATAAGAAGCTACTCAACCGCGCTCTTCGCAAAAACCGCGTTCGCGCTAAGGTTTCAGGCACGGCAGAGCGCCCACGCTTGACAGTTACTATTAGCAATTTGCACGTTAGCGCGCAATTGATTGACGATGTGGCTGGTAAAACATTGGCTGCAGCAACTACAGTTGGTACAAAAGCGAATGGCACGATGACTGAAAAAAGTGCTGCTATCGGTACTGAAATTGCTAAAAAAGCAAAGAAAATTAAGATTAGCGCAGTAGTGTTTGACCGAAATGGTCGTCAATACGCTGGCCGCCTAAAGGCTTTGGCTGACGCTGCGCGCCAAGAAGGATTGGAGTTTTAGTATGGCAGAGCAAGCTGCAAATACTACCCCACGTGCAGAAGGTCGTCGACCTCGAAATCCACGTGGTGGTCGCCGCGATGACCGGCGAAATGTGCGCGATGACGCACCAAAAGAGTTTGAAGAATTGGTAATCAACATTGACCGTGTTTCTCGCGTGGTTAAAGGTGGTCGCCGCTTCCGATTTAAGGCTTTGGTGGTTGTTGGTAACCGCAAAGATAAAGTTGGCGTCGGTGTTGCTAAGGGCGCAGACGTTCAAGCTGCCGTCGCTAAGGCTACATCAGTCGCTAAAAAGCACCTAATTACATTGCCATTAAACGGCGAAACAATTCCGCACGACAGCGAAGTTAAATTCTCTGGCGCACGCGTATTGATCAAGCCAGCCGCTCCTGGTACTGGTATTATCGCTGGTGGTGTAGTTCGCCAAATTATCGGTGTAACAGGTGTTCGTAACCTATTGACCAAATCTCTTGGCTCAACTAACAAGGTTAACATTGCTTACGCGACTATCGAAGCTCTAAAGTCATTAGTTTCACGCGATCAATGGCTAAGCGCTCAGCCTGTAAAAAAGGTTGCTAAAAAGGAGGCTAAATAATGAAGTACAATGATCTCCAAGTTTCAGCAAACAAGAATAAAAAGCGTGTTGGTCGCGGTATTGCTGCTGGTCAAGGTAAAACTGCTGGTCGCGGTACTAAAGGTCAGAACGCCCGAACAGGTAAGAAGCTTCGCGTAATGTTCCAGGGTGGTCAGCGTCCACTAGCTCAAGCTGTGCCAAAGGCTCGCGGATTCAAGAGCTTGCGAACCCCAGCTCAAGTTGTGTACATGGATCATTTGAACGCGTTTGATGGTAAGACTGTTGACAACGCTTTGTTGTTCACTGAAGGCTATATTGCAACTCCTTTCCACACGGTTAAGGTGATTGCTCGCGGTGAATTGAAGGCTAAGGTTGACTTGAAAGTACAAGCTGCCTCAGCTTCAGTTGTTGCTGCTATCGAAAAAGCCGGTGGCTCATTTGAGAAAGTAGCTACACCTCTACGCCAAAGCGCGAAAGAAGCTGAAGAGAAATAATTTTTCTCGACAATGATAAATCCCCTTCGAAATAGAAGGGGATTTTCTTTTACTCTAAAGCCATGGTTTTATTAATAACGCATACGCTTTTATGTTTTTAGTATGGAAATATCCGCTAAGGTAATGTATAATTAACAGAGTTAAGAATTGTTAGTGACTATGAGGGGCTAAAACATGAATTGGAGAATAATTTTTCGCTCACTGAAAAATAAAGATATGCAAAAACGACTATTTATTGTCGTGGGAATAATCGTTGTTTATCGATTATTGGCGCACATTCCAGTGCCGTTGGCGGAACCAACACAACTACGTAACGCTATTTCGTCGGTGCTTGGGCAATCTGACCTCGGTGGAATTTTGAACTTGCTATCTGGTGGCGCACTGTCGAGCTTCTCTTTGGTGCTGGTTGGACTTAGCCCATTTATTACCGCCAGTATTATCATTCAGCTTCTGACCAAAGCCATTCCAAGGCTTGAGGAACTACATAAAGATGGTGAATCTGGACGTCGAAAAATTCAGCAATGGACACGTGTTATTACCGTGCCGCTTGCTATTGTCCAGTCAATCGCTTTCATCTTTATCTTAAGGCAAACAGTTCTTCAAGGCGGCAGTACGACATTGGCTGACCCTACGATGATGGAATGGATCGTTTCAATCACTTCAATGACGGCAGGCTCTGTTCTTCTGATGTGGCTCGGCGAGCTGATCACTGAGCAGGGAATCGGCAACGGTATTTCTATCGTAATCTTCGCTGGCATCATTAGCCAATTGCCACAAATGCTCGCGTCATTAATCTCATCATTGTTCAACACCTCATCTGGCAGCCTAAACGTCTTCAACTGGTTCACTCTCCCTGTAAACCCAGTTATGTTCTGGACGATATTAATCATGTCAATCGCCGGACTCATCGTCCTTTACTTCCTAGTTAAAATCAACGAAGCCCAGCGCGTCATTACGATTAACTACGCAAAGCGCGTTCATGGAAACAGTAACTATGGCGATGTAAAAAGCATTTTGCCGGTTAAATTGATTGCAGCGGGAGTTATTCCGGTTATCTTCGCGGTTGCATTCCTAAGCTTGCCGCAATTTGTTGGTCAAGTTATGAAAGCGTCTGGTAACGCCGATCTTCTGCCGACCGCCAACAAATTGATCACTTGGTTCCAAGCTCCAAACGCCGGCTCATTCACGGGAAGCACGGCTGAGGCATTTATTTACCCAACCCTATACTTCATCTTGGTTATCGCCTTTACGTATTTCTACACTGGAATCGTCTTTAACGCTAACGAAATTGCCGAAAATCTGCAGAAGCAAGGCGGATTTATTGAAGGCGTACGTCCGGGCGCTCAGACTGAAAAATACCTTATGAGAACCGTCAATCGCTTGATTTTGTTCGGCTCAATTGTCCTAGGGATCGTGGCTATTCTGCCATTCGTCGCGGAATATCTCACGTACAATTTAACAGGCTTGCAAGGTTTACGTTTGTCAATCGGCGGTACTGGAATCTTGATTGTCGTATCAGTTGCCCTTGAGACTCTGCGACAAGTCAACTCTCGTGCGCTGATGGTTACATATGACGACTTTGATCCAGACGAACTACTTGATAGCGACAAAAAGAAAAGTAAGAAGCGTCGTTTGTTTAAGAAAAAATAATTGACATTAAAAATCCCCGCCGAAAAGCGGGGAATTCTTTTTGTGAATGGATTATCGTATTTTGTAATCGTAAGATAAATTGTCGCCAACTTTTTTCTCATTTTGGCAGACTGGAGCAATTTCATTACTAATGTTATTTTCATCAACCATCTTACAGCTCGGAATGTTGAACAAATTAAATTGGTTGGTTGGGGAAATCGTTTTCCATCCGCCATCTTTCTTGACTGCAAACATTCGCGCCTCAGAATTGCCGCAACCATAGCCCAGCAACAACTGTTTCTCGTCCTGGGAATGGGCAATTACCGTAGTTACGCTGTTGTTATCCTTGCAGCCTGATTTTTTAGTTTCTGTCTTCAGGAAATAGCGAACCTCTTGCGTAGTTGAATCGTTGCGAATAACTAATTTATCTCCTTCAATTCGGAAGCCTAGAGAACCCAAGTTCACGGATCCACCGTCAACATTTTCGACTGTTTGAAACGTCTTGTCGGAAGTTTGGTTGGCGTGTAATAAAATTACGCCAATAACTATTACTATCAAAGCCGTCGCCAGACCGATTAGCACCGCGGCCATTATCTCATTCTTCGATTTTGTAACCTTAAAGTTTGCTGGTTTTTTCTTGCTTGCCATAAAAATCCTTATGTTAAATTTGATGACTCAATTATAGCACGCAAATTTACAGCGAAAACCCCTTGTCAAACTGTATTTAGTACTGTATAATTGACAACTGTAACTTATGGCGAGTCAAAAGGAAGTCATCAAAATGGTAGGAAAGGTAGTGGAAGCACTGCCTAATACTCAATTTAAGGTGGAACTGGAGAATGGCCATAGTATCATCGCGCACATTTCAGGACGAATGCGCAAGCATTATATCCGTCTGGTGCCCGGTGATAAGGTTGAGGTTGAGATGACCCCTTACGATCTTACAAAGGGACGAATCAGCT
>CALIRX010000051.1 GCA_938042055.1 uncultured Candidatus Saccharibacteria bacterium | reverse complement strand
TAAAAAGGTTAATCTCAAAAAAGTGATATTATCTGCAGCTATTATCCTGCTGACTTTATCAGGAGTGTTGGTTTATGCGTTGTCTTGGCAAGGTGATACGAAGGACATTGAAGCGGTGGCGGATAGTTTTAAGCCGTTAGATGGATGGCAAGAGGCGGAGCGTGAGGTTGTGACGCCAAAAATAATATGTTTGATGGGAAATTGTCCAGAAGTTTATAAGTCGTGGAAGTATAAAAAATCTGTAGATTATGACGATATTAAAAAATTTGCTGGTTACGATGAGCTGTTAGACGTAGACGATAGGTGCAAAAACAACAATCTTAATGTCTGTGAATTTAGCGGAAAAAGAAATGGATACCAGTATAGAATACATGTTTCGCGTCGTGACAACGTGACAAACGTAGGGTTAAACGTAAGGAAAGGGGGTTTTGTTGATAATGTCAACTAACTATACACTTTAATACTTAAGATTACTTCAAATTGTGGGAGCGGAAGTTTTATGAATAAGCAAATTGCAATAATTTACGTACTCATAGCGTCTATGATTCTTAATGTGTTTGTATCTAATTTTGATGCTTTAGCAGCGAATGTTGACAATAAATGCACGCTAGTTACGGGTATATTTGCTAGAGGATCTGGTCAAAAGGTTGGTCAAGACAGAAATGAAACCTCGCGTTTTAGGAGTCAGCTGCTATCTAGAATTGGCGACGAATCTAAGTTAAACTTCTACGAACTTGGTAGCGAAAGCTATGGCGGCAATCAATATCCAGCGGTTGACGTTAGTAATGTCTGGAATGGCAATGCTATTGGCGCCAAGATTAGTGGTGGTATGGGAAACACTTACGGCAAAAGCGTGAAAGAAGGCGTTGCAGAATTGCGTACTTATCTAGATATTCGCCATCGAAAATGTCCTAACGAATTTTTCATTCTAGGTGGTGTTTCACAGGGTGCGCAGGTAGTTGGCCAAGCATTGCCAAGTATCTCGTCTGGCGTCAAGAATAAAATAGTCTTTAACATGCTGTTTGGCGATCCTAAATTATATTTGCCAGAGGGCGAAGGGATATTTCCGCCAGCTTGTCGTAACGAGAAATTATCAGCTTATAGGCGCGAAATTGCTAATTGTCATGTTGACAACGGCGCACTTGGTGCCCGAAAACCGTTTTTGCCGAGCGAAGATAACTCAAAAACTGGGTTATGGTGTCTAGCTAACGATTACGTTTGTGGTAGTTCAAAATTTGTGTGGGATGTCGAGGGTCATGGTAAATATGCTAACAACAACGGACCGATTGACGATGGTGCTCGCGAAGCGGCTAATAGGCTAAAAAATGCCGCCAAACTTGCTTCTCAAAATGACCCAGGAATTAACGATAAACCGCTAAATAACAATATGGGAACGACTGGAACTGACGTGGTATTTGTCTTGGACACCACTGGGTCAATGTCGCTATATATTGATCAGATGAAAACATTCATCAGGAATTATAGCTCAAAGATCAAAGAAATGAACGGACGAGTTGGGCTGGTGGTGTATCGTGATGCTGGTGATGAGTATACCGCTAAGAAAGTATCAGACTTACAATCA
>CALIRX010000050.1 GCA_938042055.1 uncultured Candidatus Saccharibacteria bacterium | reverse complement strand
AATCCAGTGTATCCAATCAGTGCAGTTTTCATTAATATAATTCCTCCTATATTTATTATAGTAGATTTTATATAAAAGACATAACCCTAGTTAGTATAGACATATCCCTGATATCAATTTAGAATAGTTTAAGTAATATGAATATACGTAAGACTCTAAGTAATATAAATCTTAAACGAACACTACTTTTTACTGCAGTATTTGTAAGCTTCGTTTACACATTAGTTTTTGTAATTTTCGCTACGCTTGCGGCATTGGGAAACGGCTTAGCTATGGATTCGTATGCAGCCAATGGAACTTTCCAATTATATAACCCGCTCCGTCGCCTATTGGACGGTGAAGTTCTGGCACGAGATTTCCCATTCTTTCACGGAGTCGGAGTTCCACTTCTTCATTTTCCATTATTTTATATTATGGGACACAATTTATTCGCCGTGGAAGTTGCAAAATTGTTAGTATCGCCAATATTATTCCTCGTTTCGTCCTTTTTTCTGTTTTGGGCTTATTTTAGAAATGTTAAAAAATCCATCTTCGCAACTAGCATATTCACAATAATCTCTATTGACGCTATTGACGCTATTTGGGCAGGCAATTCTCTTCTCGGTCTCAGGACAACATTCCCGTTTATCGCTGCAGCTTTCATGTTATGGCATCCAAATTGGCAGATGACTATTGGCAAAAATAAAATTAACCTCTATTATCCTATTTTATATACAATTATGGGGCTTTCTGTCGCGTGCGGCACCGAACAAGGACTAGCCTTTATTCTTGCTTATGTTATCATTAAAGCCATTCGATACATTCGCTCAAAAGAAACCACAAAGAAAAAGATAATGATGTTTTTCGGAGAGTTGTTTGGTGTGGCAATTGCAGTTTACGCCGTACTATCAATTATGACGCTCGGTCATGCACACAACGCGCTTCGTTACGCATTGATTGAAGTCCCTAAAGACCAAGGGTGGTATTTTGGAACTCCTCCAAATAGTTTCCTGCAGCTAAATACCCTTGACCAGCTCGTCACAAAAAGAATGTTACTTTATATGTTACCTGTTATGATAGGTGGAGTTGCCGCATATATAATAAGCATAAAGAAAAAGATATTATCCAAAAAAGAATTTTCCACCTTTTCTATATTATGGCTGTATGGAGTCATAGTGTTCGCCGTCTCCATAACTGGCTACTGGGCGCCTGGCGCGCAACTCATACCATTAGAAAGAGCTGCGGGATCTATTCTTGTAATGGTATTATTTTACGCGGCGGATAAAATAATCCGAACAAAGAAGCCGAACATTAATGCTATAAATAAGAAAATTTCGTTTATAGTGTTCGGATTACTACTCGGCTGCGTAGTTGCTATTGGATACAACGCAGCAATATTCCTGCAAAAAATCAGCTGGATGCCAGTAAAACACATTGTCACCGAATCAAGGAAGGCTAGACATTCTACTGACGACTCTGAATACGTAAGCGTTGCGTGGAAAAAGCGATTAGAGGCTTTTGCGCCGTACATTAAAAATGGTGCTAGTATCTGGTCTACTTATACCAGTGTTTACGACTCTATTCACAAGCAGAAAAACGGATCTTCGGGAGGTGAAGATTACATTATACACGCATTAGGTCCCGACAGAAGAGATAAATATACTGAAGATTTTATAAAACAAAAACCCGATTACGTCATAACCTTAAATCCATCGTATTTCGTTTATGAAGAATGGCTATGGTCGCGTCATTGGCAATTTTACAAAGAACTTTTGAATAATTATACCGTAATTGCGACAAATGATTCTCACGTATTATGGAAACGCCAATCTGATAACGCAAACCAGAAAACCACAATACACCCAGAACGTCGCGTACAAAAATCTTCAAACGGAGATTACGTCATTAATGCCGGCACTGGCAATAGTATTAGAGTGTTTGAGATATCTGTGCGTTACAAGGCAAAAAGTACCTTACCTATGACCTCTAAATTACCAAGATATCTATTGGAAATATCTGGATCGTCGCTACAGGAATATCCAATATCACTGCCACCGTATAGCATTAGTTGGAGTTTTCCAATAGCGCTAGGACCAAACGACTCATCTGTACGAATCTTACCTAAAGCCTACAGTTTGATACCGGGAGTTTCGTTCGAAATACAAGACATATCTTACCGCGAGATGCCTGTTAAAGAAGATAACTTATATATCTATAAGAGTAACTTCTGCCTACATAACGCCGATAAAT
>CALIRX010000049.1 GCA_938042055.1 uncultured Candidatus Saccharibacteria bacterium | reverse complement strand
CACGGCAAGCGTTATAATCGCGAGGCGCTGGAAATTAAGTATAAAGACAAGACGATTGCTGATGTTCTGGATATGACAATTGATCAAGCGGCGGAATTTTTTGACAGCGTGCCGAATATTGCACGTAAACTTCAGACGTTGGTTGAGGTTGGACTTGGCTATATTAAACTTGGTCAGCCAGCAACTACTTTTTCGGGCGGTGAGGCGCAGCGAATTAAATTGGCAACGGAACTCTCCAAGCGTTCTACTGGAAAAACTATGTACATTCTGGACGAGCCGACCACTGGGCTTCATTCTGCTGACGTAAAGCGACTGTTGGGGATTTTACAGCAATTGGTTGAGGGTGGTAATAGCATGATTATCATTGAGCATAATTTGGACGTCATAAAGTCAGCCGACTGGATAATTGATATGGGTCCAGAAGGCGGAATTGGTGGCGGTACCGTTGTGATTTGCGGTACGCCTGAAGATATCGCCAAAGTGCCAAATTCGTTCACTGGCAAATATCTGAAAAAGATGCTTTAAGACTACTTTTTACGCTTGGTTTTCGAGAGGAGAACCGACAATTGTTTTCTTAACAAAGCGCGAGTATTTGGTTGTTTCAAAGCATGAATAACCATTGGTGAGACAGACAGGAAAATAATGAGGATTGCTGCAACTTCAATATTTACGCCCGCTTTGGTTAGGAATTCTCCGGCGTAGAAGCCTAGATAAACGAATGCTGACGACCAAAGAAATCCACCGATAAGATTGAAAGTTAAGAATGTTTTATAGTGCATTTTACTG
The DNA here is from genome assembly GCA_938042055.1 of uncultured Candidatus Saccharibacteria bacterium. Taxonomy (GTDB): domain Bacteria; phylum Patescibacteriota; class Saccharimonadia; order Saccharimonadales; family Saccharimonadaceae; genus Nanosynbacter. The sequence goes on along the minus strand of CALIRX010000049.1, from coordinate 1,284 downwards.
GCGCCGGCAACGATTGGGGCGAAGGTTCTGACAATTGGTACAAATCGAGCCAGGACGATTGTCGCTGAGCCGTGCTTGTCGTAAAACTTTTCTGTTTGCTCCAAATATTTTTTCTTGAAGAATCGGGAATTTTCTTTTTCAAACAATTTACGCCCCACTTTGTGTCCAAAGCTATAGCCAACACTGTCGCCCAGCACTGCCGCTGCAAAAACCAAAAGTGCAAAAATGTGGATATCAATGTGTAGGATATTCTGCTGAACCATATATCCAGCAGTGAAAAGCAGACTGTCGCCAGGTAGGACGAAGCCGATTAATAAGCCAGATTCTGCGAAAACTACTAATAAAATTGCGAATACACCGAAGCTGGTTATCAAGTGAATAAAGGATTCCATGCCTCAATTATAGCATGATTGGCATGTGTAGAATCAGCTATTCTTCAATAAATCCGCCAGATTGCCGCGCCCATAATTTTGCGTAAACACCGCGTTTTTTATTGATGAGCTCATCATGCGATCCGTCCTCGACAATTTTTCCATCCTTCAAAACAATTATACGGTCCAACTTGGCAATTGTAGATAAGCGATGGGCAATGACAATTGAGGTTCGATTCTCCATCAACGTTTCCAGAGATTTTTGGATCAACGCTTCCGACTCAGAATCTAGCGCTGAAGTCGCCTCATCGAGGACTAGGATTGGCGCATCTTTTAGGATTGCCCTAGCAATTGCAACTCGTTGTCGCTGTCCGCCAGATAATTTAATTCCGCGCTCGCCAACCATTGTGTCAAAACCGTCTTTAAGTCCAACGATAAAATCGTAAGCGCCAGCTTTTTTGGCAGCTTCTTCAATTTCTGCGTTGGTTGCATCAGGTCGACCGTAAGCTATGTTTTCGCGCACGGAGCGGTGGAATAGTAATGGCTCTTGCGGCACGTAAGCGATTTTGGCGCGCAGGCTTGCTTGGGTGACTTCGGAAATATCTTGTCCGTCGATGGTAATTTTTCCCGAGTCAATGTCGGCGAAGCGTAATAGCAATTTGGTGAGCGTCGTTTTTCCGGAACCGCTCGCTCCGACTAAACCTATTTTTTCGCCCGGTTTAATATCCAGAGAGAAGTCGTGGAATAGAGTGTCGCCTTGACCCTCGTCGTGCGTGAAAGTTACTTTATCCATAGAAATTTCGCCGTTTGTAACTTTTAGCTTTGAATCACTTTTATCAATCAATGTCGTTGGCGTTTGTAAGATTTCTACCATATCATTTGCGTTACCGATAATTCGGTTGTAATTGCGCAT
>CALIRX010000048.1 GCA_938042055.1 uncultured Candidatus Saccharibacteria bacterium | reverse complement strand
CTCGCATTTTACTGCCGATTGTCGATAAGGAAATTCCTATCATCGCAGACGAATATGTCGACATGAGCTATGGTACCGGTGCGGTTAAGATTACGCCAGCGCACGACCCGAACGACTTTGAAATTGCAAAACGTCATGATTTGCCTCTAGAATCAATTATCAGTCCAGAAGGGAAGATGATAAACGTGCCAGCGCAGTTCTTAGGATTAACGCCAGTAGAAGCTCGCGCTCGAGTTTTGGAAGCATTGGAAGCGCTGGAGCTACGCCGTGGTGAAACTGAAATTGAACACGCCGTTGGGCATTGCTATAAGTGTGGTAGCGTGATTGAGCCAATGATTAAAGAGCAGTGGTTTATTAAAACGCAATCACTTGCACAGCCAGCAATTGACGCGCTTAAAAAAGAAGAAATCACTTTTTATCCAGCATCCAAGCGCAAAGAACTTATCGCATATCTTGAACAATTGAAAGACTGGAATATTTCACGACAGATTCCATGGGGAATACCAATTCCTGCGTTTGTAAATGAAAACGACTCTAAGGATTGGATATTTGATACTCGCACCAACGAGCAAAGTATTGTTGTAAATGGCACAACATATATTAGGGAAGAGGATACATTTGACACTTGGTTCTCATCTGGTCAATGGCCATATATTGTAACGGATTATCTGACCGACGGCGATTTAGCTAATTATTTCCCAACTGACATGATGGAAACTGGTATGGATATTATGCGTGCATGGGTTTCTCGAATGATCATGCTTAGCCTATATCGAACAGGGAAGTTGCCGTTCAAAGAAGTTTATCTACACGGAATGGTTAATGACGAGCACAACCAAAAAATGTCCAAGTCTAAGGGTAACGTCATTAATCCAATGGAATTGGTTGCGGAATTCGGATCTGACGCCACACGCATGGGAGTTATTTCTGGGCGAGCGCCCGCTCAAAGCCAAGCCTTCAACAAGGGATCAGTCATTGCGGCACGTAATTTCTGTAATAAATTATGGAATATCGCCAGGTTTGTTGAGGCGCAAATTGGCGATAATCATCAAATTGTCGACTTAGAGCCGCAAACTCCGGCGGATCACTGGATTATTCGCCAATTGAACGACGCAGCCAATAACATTGCCGTTAGAATAGAGCAATATCGTTTCTCAGAGGCGTCAGAAACTGTTTACCACACTATTTGGGACGACGTGGCTGACTGGTACATTGAATCGTCTAAAACCGCGATCAATCGTCCATTATTATCTTGGGTTTTGGCGACTTCTTTGAAAATCGCTCATCCATTTGCGCCGTTCGTTACGGAAACGATTTGGCAAACGCTCAATTACACCGACGGCATTTTGATGCGTGAAGCTTGGCCAACTCCAGAAAAGTTCGATCCGATTGCTGCCGAACAATTTGAACAACTTAAACTCTTGGTTGCCGAAGGTCGCTGGGTAATTGCTGAACTGCCAGGGAATAAGAAATATCGATTGTTATACGGCAACGACAGCCTTATCGCCGACAATCAAGACACAATTAAGCATCTGATGCGGCTTGAGGCAATTGAACACACGGATCAGCCGTGCGGACTGAGATTAGCAGCGGCAAACAGGGAAGCATGGCTAGATATTGATAGCGAAACTCTGTATCAACATCAGGAAAATCTGGAAATGCGCCTAGCCGAAGCACGTCAGAAATTGGCGGGATTAAAGAAGCGCCTGGAGAATCCGACTTACGTTGAGAAGGCGCCAGCTCACCTTGTCGAGGAAACTCGCGATCAATTAGCCGAGCAAGAAAAAATTATTACTCGGCTTGTTTCGGAACTGGAAGTGATTAGCTTAAAATAGCCTAACTCACACCTTCAAAATCAAGGTGATATCCGTCAAAAGCATGTTGACCACGAGCGGCATATTTTTGGCGTAATCGCTTCTTATCGTTGTTACGAGGCGTAGTTCGTGGTCGCGCTGAACCTTCTTTTAACACATTTGACAATTGAGCATGTTCTGGATGAGTATGAGGCTTTGTTTCTGGCATTTTTATTTCATCCTCAACGTTACTTTGAACGCTATATGTTTTCCAAGATGACAAAAACGCTTTATCGACGTTGGTATCGTGCAGCAGCACACCAAACGCTACATTCAAACTGACAAACATAGTTGTAACGGTGAAAAACTGTTGTACTAAATTCATTTTTATTCTTTCTTTTTGTATCTATTTTTAGAATACTGGTTATAATGTTAGCATAAGCTTTGTTTTTTGTCAAGTATATTTCGCTGCATAAAAATATTCGCCCTTATTTTGGCGAACATTCTATTTTGGCGGAAGGGGAGGGATTCGAACCCTCGGTACGTTTTACCGCACGCCGGTTTTCAAGACCGGTACCTTCAACCACTCGGTCACCCTTCCGTACTATCTCTGAATTTTGGCGGAGGAGGGGGGATTCGAACCCCCGCTACAGATCTCTCCATACTAACGATTTAGCAAACCGTCCCCTTCAGCCACTTGGGTACTCCTCCAAATTCACTATTTAGTGTACCATAGAAGTGTAATTATTAATAGCTTTATCGTAAATAGGGTATAATAGAATTATGGTAAAAAGATATATTTCTAAAATTATAACAGGATTACTTACAATCGGATTCGGCGTAGCTTTGGTGACGGCTCCAGTTTCTGCATTAGGTGAGGGCGGCGCGCCAGCAGGAATTAACGCAGCGCGCGGTGACAATACGCCGTCCAACTTGGCTAATGGCGATTCATCAATCGTAAGGCGCGCCATCAACATTATGCTATTCGGTGTCGGCGTCTTAAGCGTCGTTATGCTAATCTTCGGCGGTTTCCGCTATGTAATATCTGGCGGTAAAAAAGAATCTGTCACAAACGCCAAAAACACAATTTTATACGCAATCATCGGTCTACTAATTGCAGTCTTTGCTTACGCCATAATCAACTTCATCCTTGGTGCAGCTTTAAGCGGCGGATCAACCACTAACGTTTAATTGTTCACTAATTCTCATCGTGATATACTAACGTCATGAACGATAGTCCAGAAAACCAAGACTTTGAAATGCCAGCACCTGACAGGATTGATTTAACTAAGCCAATAGCTTGGAACGCGCCAGAAGGCGTACAAGTTCAGCGCGGTAAATTGTGGTACGTATTTTTTGTCATTGTGTTGATAGGATTAATGGCTTTAGCGATTTTAGTATTTAAGAACTGGACTTTCGCAGTTTTACTACCAATTATGGCTGTAGCCTTGTTTGTATTATCAAACAAAACCCCACAAGTAATAAACTACGCGATTAGCCCCAAAGGCATTTACATCGCCGATGTTTTACACGATTTTAGCGAATTTCGCGCATTTGGATTAATTCATGAAAACAACCAACATTCGATTCTATTATTACCTGTAAAACGATTTTCGCCAGGTTTAACTATTTACTTTTCCGAAGCAGAAGGCGAGAGAATTGTCGATATGCTCGGAGCGCGTCTACCGATGCAAGAAATTAAGCCAGACGCCTTAGAGAAGTTTATTCGACTGATAAAGCTATAGCTTGATTGACTATATTTTATGTGGTAGAATACAAAAGTTCAGTGCTTTATAGCAATGAAGGTACCTTATATTTTTGTTATAGCCAATCGTTTTTTTCGAAAGGCTGTATGCACCCGTAGCTCAGCTGGATAGAGCGCTGGCTTGCGGAGCCAGAGGTCGTAAGTTCGAATCTTGCCGGGTGTACCAATTAACCTAAGGAGGGGTATGGATTTTATTAAGTACGTAAAATATTCAGGATTAGGAATTGTTGCAATCTGTTCAACTGCTATAGCAATTTTAGCTGGCGCAGAGTTCTTTGAATTGATAACTTGGAATGAAGCCAGTAAGTGGATGATTAAGTTTTGTCAATTAGGCGGTGTCGGTCTAGCGCTATGTATCGTCTGGAGTATTATCGGCACTATAGTAGCCAAAGACTCAAAGAAGACTGATAAAAAATAATTTCCCGAATTAGTTAGATACGGAGAGGTGCAGGAGTGGTTGAACTGGCCGCTCTCGAAAAGCGGTATGGGGCAACTCATCGAGGGTTCGAATCCCTCTCTCTCCGCCATGGATATTATGAAAATCACCATTATAACAATCGGAAAAAAGCACGAAGCCTGGGTTCAGCCAGGCATTTCTCGTTTTTTAGAACGTCTACGAACGCCTTTTTCTGCGGAAATGATTATTCTACCGCATTCAAGCTTTGAAGGCGACAGGGCGCGCCAGGAAGAGTCTGAGCGTATTTTTTCACGCCTCAATTCGGACGACTTTGTTATTTTGCTCGATGAGCGCGGCAAGAACTTATCATCACCGGAATTATCTGACCTAATAACCGAACATATCGACAAGCATATCGTCTTCATCATCGGTGGCGCTTACGGAGTTACCAGCGATTTGCGCCAAAAATCCAACATCGTTTGGTCGTTATCGAACTTAGTGTTTCCACACCAATTAGTTCGGCTTATTTTAGCCGAGCAATTGTATCGCGCCCAAGAAATCCATCGCGGCAGTCATTATCATCACTCATAATTTCGGACGCCCGTGTCTGGCAATAACCGCAATTTCCACGTGTTTGGCACCATTTTTCTTCAAACATTCCGCCGCCGCCAACACAGTTGAACCAGTTGTAAAAATATCGTCAATAATGATATATCGCTTATTTTTATCAACTTTACCCGCAATTTCAAAAAACTCCTTTGCTTGACGTTTTCTCTGGGCGGAAGACTTCGTAAAGTGCTGAGTGACGTTATTTCTGCGCCGGAGCAGGGAACAACACTCTATTTTTCTACGTCGAGATAGTTTAATAGCAATTTTTCGGATATGATCAAATCCACGACGCCGAATATTCTTAGAAATTGTAGGAATTGGAACAATTACTGTATCTGACAGCAATTCAGGCAGAACTTCGTCTAAGAATTCGCTTAGTAAATCAGCCGCCGCCTGAACGCGGTTGAACTTATAATCATCAATAATCTTTGCGACAACACCTGTACGTCGCGAAAAGCACCAGATCATATCACAGGGAAGGTTATGCTTTTTACATAAGTTGCCATTTTCCAATAAATCACCACATAATACACACATATCATACTTCCGACTCGTGATGTACTTTTTACAATTTAAGCATAAAATACCACCCGTTTTACCACACCTATAACAGTGGTGGGGAGCGATGATTGATAATAGCGTGTCAAACATTGTAATTTTTACGTTTTAAGCCTTTCTCTGTTGATTATAACGCACATTACAGTTATACTAATAAAGACTTTGTCAGTGAGCCTATTATAAAAGTGGAGGAAATTATGGCCCGAAAGCAAGATGATACATTACTAACAGAACAGGAATTGGCTGCGGCGTTTATTGACGATGATAGCGACGATCTGCTACCTGGTTTTAACGACGACAATAGTAGAGGCAATAGCACACCAACAACACGATCCGATGACAACTGGGAAGATGAGGCTGATGATGCAATGGGTCAATTGGCTGTTGACGTTTTCGAGACAGAAAACAACCTAGTTATCAAAGCACGTACCGCCGGCGTAGATCGAAACGACCTAGACGTAAGCATTTCTGACGGCATCTTAACAATTAGCGGCACGCTGTCTAGCGGTGACGAAGCGGATGTTCGCCAGTGGCACATTCAGGAATGCTACTGGGGCGAATTCAGCCGTACATTAGCATTGCCAACCGCTGTGAATGAAGAAGGCGTTAAGGCAGAATTAAAAGATGGCGTTTTGACAATTACTTTTGAAAAGATAAAGCAAGAAAAAGCAAAGAAAATTCAAGTTCTGTAAAAACCATTTCACAGAAAATACCGTCACAAGTTGGCGGTATTTTTTAGTCACAAAAAAAGAACCTCATCAGCGAGGCTCTTTTTTACCAGTAGGGTAGATTAACCCTTAAACTTATCGATGACCATATTGACGATTGCGTATGCCAAAATAGCGATCACCAAACCAACAATTGCGTACAAAACTGTATTCTTAGCCGCCTGAACCTTATTACTATCACCAGCTGAAGTAGTGTAGCGGATACCACCCCAGATAAGCATAATAACACTCAATGCACCAACGGCAAACAAGAATATGTTTACAAATTGCTTGACCAAAGCTTGAGGATCTGAAGTGGTATCATTTACACCATCTCCCTTTGCGCTAGTAACACCACTATTTAGAGTAAAGTCTCCTTCAGCGCTCGCTGCTGGGGCTACAGCCAAAGCAACAGTTGGTACTACCAGTAGTCCCGCCAAGATTAATTTTAATTTATTCATTGTTATTTTCTCCTTGTTTAATGATATTACTATTATACATTTTTATCTGTTATTTGCAAAACTAATTAGTCTTTACCTCAATTCCGAATTGTCTCAAAATCATCTTAACTATAACCCACGCAAGAACAGCTACAATTAAGCCAACTATCGAATAAGTGAGAGCAGTTTGAGCAGATTTCGTTTTTGCGGCATCTCCAGCTGAAGTGATATAGCGAAATCCGCTAAAGATAATCATGACAACAGATAAAACTCCAACAGTCCACAGTAAAAAATTAATCAATATGCTTATTAATCCACCTTCACCTGCAATGCTTTTATTTTCCATATCCGCCGTAGTAGCGGTTGTTATACCTTTCTTTACGACGCTATTAGCAGCTTGCGCAGAAACGTTTGTTGGAAGAGAAGCTACTGATATGGCTGAAAATCCAAACACCGAACAAACTACAATTAACGCCGATAATATCATTTTTTTCATTTTTACTCCTTATTATTATTACTAGATGCATCAGGTTTGGCAGGCGGCTTATTAAACCCGTCAAACACAAAATTAACAATCGCCGAAGCGAATACAGAAACTATTAAGCCAACAACAGCATATAAAATGGTACTTCTGGCTTTTGCAGCCTTCTGAGTATCACCGCTGGAAAGTGCAAATAAAATACCACCAATAACTATCATAATAATCGAAATAGCACCAACAGCCGTAAGTAGAACTTCAACGATAGTTTTTATAATACCATTCACCTGATCTTCACCTTTATCTTTATTTTGGCAATAGACAGAGTTTTGATTTTCCTCTGAGCAAATATTAATACCGTTAGCCGCAGACACCGCTGGAGTGAACACTCCAAGAAGCCCAATTATTAGTATTCCAGCCGTCAGGATTTTTGTAAAAATCTTCATCTTAAACCTTTCCTATAATATAACCTGTTATAGCAATCGCGTTAGCAATAATAACCAAACCGATGACTGCATATAGAATAGTATTCTTTGCGCTGGCAGTCTTAGCTGGATCACCAGCAGATAGGGAATAATTTATTCCAGCGATAATAACAATTATAACAGCTACGACACCAGCCACCCAAAATGCCAAATTAACAAACTTCATAATATCTACACCATTATTCTTCGGCACACCAAGACTATCAGCACTCCCCAGCAATCCAGCAAAAAATTCCATATATCTCATTTTATACTCCTATATTTGATGATATAAAGTTGACTAGCGCAACAGAGGCTAGGGCGATAACCAAACCAATCGCGGCACTCATAATAGTCTTTCGCCCATGAGCAGCCTTGTCTGGAGCACCGTTACTGGTCATCATCAAGAAACCACCGTACATGATATATCCAACAGTCGTGTAGCCAATAAGCTGCAGCAAATCATCAACGATATTAAGCGCGATTTTCCAGATAAATTTTGCTTGTGAATCAGCGTCTGAACCAATATCTTTAACAGAACAGTCACCTTTCGTCAATCCATAATACCACGGCTTTAATGTTAAAATTTTACCTTTTTTATCACATTCATTAATTTCACCTTCCGCAAAAGAAACACCCGGGAAAGTTACACTCGCCCCAAACGACCCTATAATCACTAAAGACATCGCTATTATAATCTTTTTCATTAATCGAAAACTCCTCCTGGAATAATAAAGTTAGTAATTGCCACCATAAATGCAAACATTATTATCCCAATGACAGTATTCGTCCAGACTTCACGTGCTTTTTTTATCTTATCTGGACTACCCTCAGAAGTGGTATATAAGAATGCCCCATATATAACAGTACCAACTGCCGCGACCAAAACTCCAGCAGTTAAGATTTTAATAACTTGCTTGATTATATCGATAATCGCCGTGCTACCCGTGCCGTCACAAGAAATAACAGAAGTTTCCGCGCCGCCGCAACTGCCGGCAGCTAAAGCTACTTTGGGTATAAAAACGCTTCCTGCGATTACTGTTGCGGTAAATATACTAGTTACAATATTTCTTTTTGTCATAAAATTTTCTCTTATACCTAAATTGTAAAATAGTCAAGCGAAAAAAGCAAACATTTTCCTTGAAAAGACAGAAGTAATCTGGTAATATAAGGGATATTGATATGCGCTCGTAGTGAAGTTGGCCTATCACGCCTCCCTGTCACGGAGGAGATCGCCGGTTCGAATCCGGTCGAGCGCGCCACAGATAATTCACCCCTTGATAGGGTGTTTTTTTATGGAAAATATACCATTTTTATTGCATTTCTGTACAATTTATGTTATGATATCGCCAATTAGACTGGAAGGTCTAAGGAGTTTTTATAATAAAATACCTGACAATGTCAGAGAAAGGACCCCAAGCGTTATGGTTCAAAATGGTGAACGACTTAACCCAAGCGGTTCAAAAGAAACAAACCCTCTACTAAGAAAAGCTATCGCTACGCTCACTATTGCTGCTACCAGCATATTACCAATGTCAGCCTGCGGCGAGACTCACAGCGAGCCAACTCCAGATACAACAACATCTACAGCGCAGGAAACGCAGAATCCAACATCAACTTTAAGCCCAACTCCATCTCCTGAAGCCAGCACAACTAAGGCTGAGAAAGACATACCTCAAGAAATAATCGACAAATATAAAGACGTAAATCTATCTGACATCAGAGGTCTTTTAGAAAAAGAAAAAAGTGGTGAAGAAGTTAGCTATAGTGAATGGCGAGCTACTTTCACTAAATTCGTAAACGAAAACTTAATACCAGAAGACAATCGAATATCTGCAGATAAATACGAAGCTGTATACACTAACAGAGATAATCTAGTCGAAGATCTAAGTCCTGTCATCGAAAATAATGTTATAGGTATATTCGCTCTTGGAAGTATACGTCAAGACTCTATTGAACACGGTTATCCTTTCTCTAAAGAAGAAATGAAAATCATAGACAAGGGTGTATTAAATACAATTACAGCCGCTCAAGCTAAGTTCTCCTTAGGTTCTATAACTAAGTATGATAAGAATGAGCATTTTCCTAATATATTCAGGATAAAATATATAACCAATATTAG
>CALIRX010000047.1 GCA_938042055.1 uncultured Candidatus Saccharibacteria bacterium | reverse complement strand
TCTGTAATCTTTATATTTCAGGCAATTAAATCCCGTCGATTCTGGCGGGATTTTTTGTGCTACTATTGCATTTTTCATTTTTTATGATAAAATAGTAAAGTCCGCCTAGATGCTGATGTTCAAGTGAGTTCTTGATTTCCAGCCAGGCTGGATAAAAGAACCTTAACATCTGTATCTAGATCATTTACGGAAGAGAAAGGATGTGAAATGTACCGGCAACACAACACTCCATTGCGAGTGTCTGTTGTGGCGGTCTTTGTGGCATTGCTTATGGCGTTCCTCTTCGGAGGGACAACACGCGCCGACGAGGAGTCACTCCAGTCGGCAGCCACTCAGTCAGCCAACGTCGCGACCGAGGCCCAGTCCTCGGACACTGTCACCACGGCGGCAACGTCAGACAACGAAGATCAATCTTCGTCTGGTGTCGCTACCGGCAGCAATTGCACTCCTCGGCCGATTTCGGCTGGGGAAATCACGAACCAATACGTCAGGACGACTGATGGTTCGCATGAATTCACCGCCTATGAGGCGGTCGAATTCGGATTCTCTTTGCTCCTGGAAGAGGGTCACTGCGAAGGCGATTCTATCGTCTTCACAGTACCTAGTGAGCTAGGCGTAGACGGGTCATTCATGCCCGTCGAGATGAAGACGAGAGCTGGGGTTACAGTCGCAACAGCGCGGTACTCATCTGATCGCACCATCACGGTCACTTTAACCTCCGCGGTAGAAGACACCAGCAAGCACAACTTCCAGGCATCAGCCTGGTGGAAGGTGCACATGGAAGATGTCCTGGTTCCCGGAGAGATCCGAGAATTAGAATGGAACATCGGCGGTATCGTTCGCCGGACTCCCATTGCAGTTGGGACGTGTCCCAACTGTAATAAACTGGGAGAGGGCCCCTCCAAGTGGGGGGTGGTGTCGTCTCTTAAACCGTGGAATTTGACGGTTACGATCGTCACTCCGACTGCGGAGTATGACGATCAACCGTTCACCATAACGGACCGGTCTACGTCTTCGGGGCAGGATTTTGCCTGCCCCGATCCTACTGTGGGACAAGCGGGAGTCTATGACTCTGCTAACTTCTGGGGGAAGCCCCAGTACAGCAGGTTCGTAGACGTTCAGGTCGAAAGCTGCGACAGTGAAAACGCAACTTTCAAACTTACGCTCAATAAAGGCGAAAAAGCCAGGTTCGATGTTCTCGTGAACATCGAACCTGAAGACCGGGGCCCTTGGACCGACGAAGTAGAGATCGTATCTCAAGAGAAAACTTGGACAGTTGGTGCAAAGGTAGTGAGGAAAGAGTCCGGTGGCAACGCCGGATTCGATCCCACCAATCCCCCGACGCCAACTCCGACCCCGGCGCCCACGCCGGAACCGACACCGACTCCGAGCCCGACGCCAACTCCGGCGCCATCGGCATCACCGAGTCCGACTCCGAGCCCATCGACGACACCGTCGGTGACTCCGACGCCGAGCACGACGTCGGCACCAAGCCCATCGACGACACCGTCGGCAACACCGGTGCCGACACCCACGCCTGTGACACCAACTCCGGCGCCATCGGCATCACCGAGTCCGTCGACGACTCCTGAACCGAGTCCGTCGGCACCCACGCCATCGACGACACCGACCCCGAGCACGCCGCCCCGGCAGTTCCGACTGCCTGTAACCGGCGGTGCCGGGAGCAGTGCGATCGCTGTCGCGGTCGCGCTTCTGACTGCCGGAGTCGCCACCTTCTGGATGCGTCGTCGCCAGACGACACACCCAGAGAGGTAAGCAATCTCGCTGAGGGGTGTTAGTTTAATCGACTAGCACCCCTCAACGGAGAACCTACAGACAGATAGATACAGAAAGGAGGTTCCACCCACACCCGCTCCATCACGGAGCGGGTTTTCTCTTTGATTAGATATAGATGCCTATTGATTTTATTACGTTATTATTGTAAAATAACAAATATGTCAGAGTTAAATAACGAGAGTCTATTAGAAGGCGCTAAATGCGCGGAATTGTCCGCCAAAGAAGCTGATCGCTTGTTTTTCCAAATAAACCCAAATGTTCCAGACTAAGATTTAAGAGGCACCAGAAAGACAGAAGCCGCGGAAGCTGCCATAGATATGTGCCGAAAATGCCCAGTATTAAAACAATGCTTAGAATATGCGCTCCGCCACCCAGAATCTGCAGAATATGGAATTTGGGGAGGCACAACTGTCGCTCAACGCAGAAGAATATTGCGATTAGGCGAAAATGCAATAAATAAGGCGATTGAATCGGCTGGAAAATAATCGCCATAACTCTTGTCTTTCGTTGTCATTTCTGCTACAATGGTCTGGAACATTACCAAAGACAGTGGCGACTTGACGTAAAACAAGTATAAAAATGCCACCGAGGGATGAAACTAACAGTTTTATTTGACGTCTTTGGTAGTGCGAGAATCAAAGACGTTTTTTGATTCTCCATTACCGCACGTTAACAAATTGGCACATAACAAATTAACTCAATCAAAGAAAGGATTTTTATGGCAATTTCACGCGATAAAAAACAAACTTTGGTTGCTGAACTGACAGAGCTATTAAAAGACGCTAAGGGTACGGCTTTTGCTCGATATCAAACCCTTACCGTTGCCGACCTACAAGAACTACGCAAGGCAGCTCGCGAAGCGGGCGTTACCATCAAGGTTGTTAAAAACCGACTGGTACGCGTAGCTCTTCAGGAAATCGACACTTACAAAGAAACCGACACCAGCTTATTGGTTGGTCAATTGGTTTACGCTGTAAGCACCGAAGATGAAGTTATGCCAGCAAAGGTATTGGACACGTTTGCAAAAACACATCCAGCATTACAACTTGCAGGTGGCTTCTCAGGCGAAGGCTTGGCAATTAGCGAAGCTGACGTTAAAGCATTGGCAGGCCTACCAAGCAAAGACCAGCTCGTTGCTCAAGTGGTATCACAATTACTATCACCAGTACACGACACGGTCAACGCGCTTGGCGGCAATTTGCACGGACTTTTGGACGGCATCGAAGCCAAAGCTACTGCTTAAGTTTAGCAATCAACACTAGTAACGTTGCAACAATCGCAACAATATAATAATAAAGGAGAATATCAATGGCTGATATTAAGAAATTGGCTGAAGAACTTGTAAAATTGACAGTTCTAGAAGTTAACGAATTGAAAAATCATCTTAAAGAAGAATACGGCATCGAGCCAGCTGCTGCAGCTGTCGCTGTTGCTGGTCCAGCTGCTGGTGGTGACGCCGCTGCTGCTGACGAAAAAACTGAGTTCACAGTTACTTTGAAAGACGCTGGTTCTCAGAAGGTTGCAGTCATCAAGGCTGTTAAGGAAATCACTGGCCTAGGTCTAGGTGAAGCAAAAGCTATCGTTGACGGCGCTCCAGCACCAGTCAAGGAAAAAGTTTCTAAAGACGAAGCTGAAGCTGCAAAGAAAACTTTGGAAGACGCTGGCGCTACTGTCGAGCTTTCATAATTTGTTATATAACGCCAATTTGTTTCGTTTAATCACCGTCCGCTCTGGGCGGTGATTTTTATGTCGCCAATCTTAATATCACGAATCACACGTCAATTTCAAGAGTAAAATTTGCAACACTTTTTTATTCATATCTTATAGCGCTGTGGAAAATTGAATAAAAATAGATAACGCGACTTGATATAAATGTAAGGATATGCTATATATTAGTTAAGTATTATAAAAATAGACAAAGGAATTGCGAGAACCATGTCTGAATTACCAGAAAAGCAAATTAAGCGTCTGAGGACACTTATTCAAGAGGCGGAAACCAATTTAGCTGCCGCAAAAGAATTATTGATTAGTATTATTGGCGACGATGGACAAGTTGTCACGCCAAAAAATTCGTCAGATGATGTGACAGGAAAAATTATCGAAGGCGTATTTGACGGACAGATGATGCTTAGTCCAGACGGCAAAAATTACCCAATCCCAGCCAACTACGCTTCAAAGTCGAAGTTGGTTGAGGGCGACCTGATGAAATTGACAATCGCTGAAGACGGCAGCTTTATCTATAAGCAAATCGGTCCTGTGCCACGAAAGCAAGTCATCGGAACACTTGTCCAGCACGACGGAATTTACTACGTCGAGGCTTCTGGCCGCGAATATCGTATTTTGCTTGCTAGCGTAACTTACTTCCGAATTAACGTCGGCGACCAAGTTACAATCATCATCCCTGAAGACAATCCTGACGCAACTTGGGCTGCAGTCGAAGCCGCACTGTAGGGAAATTTATGCTACCGAGCGAGTTTTTGCTCAGTTACGCCAGTTTTAACGCTGACAATAAGCCATTCGTCGAATGTCAAGTTGGTGATAAAATTGAGCGTCATGAATTGCTCGAGCAAGATTTATATCTTAAGTTTGATTTTCCCGTTAAATATTGCGCGGGTTGGGTGGATTTTGAAAATCGCTGTAGCCAAATCTGTCCAGATCACGCCACAGTTGATGAAAAGTATGAAAATTGCTTAAAATGCCGCGACAAAACTGGCTTTAATCCAGCATTTTACAACGCCAATTCGGTTTCTGCCCAACAAGAAAAAATCAATCAAAATCCGCACTTTGTTTACTTGGCATACTTCGCACCGAACGTCATAAAAGTTGGAATCTCGCAAGAAGAGCGCGGAATTCGGAGATTATTAGAGCAGGGAGCGCGATTAGCCATAAAATTAGAAACGTTTTCTTCGGCATTAATCGCCAGGCAATATGAGGCGAAAATTTCCAAGCTGGACGGAATAGTTGAAACTCTGCCAGTTTCTAAGAAGATGGAATTGATAAAACTACCTTTTGACCGTGCAGCCGGCGAAAGGGAATTGCGACAAAAATTACTTGAAATAGAGCAGAAAATTGGCGTGTCGTTTCCGAAATCCGAACTAATTCCTTGTGAAGATTATTTTCAAACCGCTGGCGTTGATTTGTCACGTGTCGTTTTAATGAAGGATTATAGTCAATTGGTCGGACATGTACGCAGTGTCATCGGCTCAATTGTCATCACTGATTACGACGGTCAGCTGCTGGCTTACAACATTAAAAAGCTTATTGGCTATCGGGCGCAAAAAATTGACGGCGTCATTGACATAGAAATACCCAGCACGCAGCTGGCGTTGTTTTGACCAACCCGGCATATTGTATTACACTATTTGCAGAAACATGGAGTTTAGTATGATCAGGAAACAAAATCAAACAACTAGCAGCATTAAGCGAATTTTTATTTACGGCGATTCTAATGTCTGGGGAGACAATTTAGTTGGATCGCGAGTACGATACAGCGACCGGTGGGTCAACCGCCTGAAGCGGGAACTGCGAGGCAAAGCACATATCATCGCCGACGGCGTATCGGGCCGCGTGGCAGGAGATTTCTGTAAGGCAAAGCCGCACAAGAATGGCAAGCAAGCTTTTACGAAAGCCCTCCAGCAAGCTGGCAATGTAGATACCATCATCATCGCCCTTGGCACCAATGATTTACAGCAGCAATACGGTAGGACGGCGCGAGCTGTCATCCAAGATTTGACGAATTATCAAAAGCTGGTTGACAGCGCCGACGTCATATACCTATTGCCACCAGCATTTTCAACTGGTGAAGATTCTGGTCCAGAGTTTACGAAACAATCAGAAGCTATACGACAAGAGATCTTACAGAATAAGGAGACGCTTGGTGAGTACATTGAGCTACCGTTCATACCGCTATCTGATGGTATTCATTTTTCAACAAAAGGTCACCGCTTAGTGGCACGCATTGTTAAAAATACCTTGAAAGCGAGGCAGGCATGAACAGGGGAAAGAAACCGCTCTTACAGACCATGGGCCGGGAAATGACCATTACCACTCACGGCTTTGACGACATACCAGAAGGACCAAATGTATTCGTAGCAAATCATGCCTGCATGCGTGACATCTTTGCTATACCAGCAGGCCTGCCTGAAGACTGCGATGTTGTTATCAGCTCGCGATTGGCGTATAAAAATAGTTCTGTGTACACGGCAGTGCGGCGACTAGTGATAGAAAATGCACTACACACTATACCGCTCGAGGTGCACGGTGGCAAAGAATATTTAGAAGTCGGACTCAAAATGGCCAAACAAGCATTGCTTGACGGACGCTCACTACTCATCTTTCCAGAAGGCGCATACACAGGCAGTGCTCAAGTTACCAAAGGCCGAACGGGCGCATCGCGGATTTTATTTGGAGCAAGCATAGGGGGGGTGAAACCCAACTTATTACCAGTAGGAATTCATTACGAACCATGGCCTACCGATCTAGATGCATATGCACCTCAAAACGAACAGATCCATGTTACCCTGTGTGGCCCCATTGACTATACAGCAGCGTATAGGGATTATACCGCTTCGACAGATCATAAGTCTCGCCGCCGAGCTTTACATGCACCGATAGACATGGCTATGCTAGCTATCGCAAAAGCGACCGACTTGCCGTACATTGATGAGCCGATAGAACTGTGGCCGAGAAAGACCATGATTTTAGAAAGCGGCGAAGAAGTTCCCATTCCTGACTACTAAGAGGCTTACTAATCCCGCACTTTGCGCTATAATACATAAGTAATGAGTCAGGCGCTATATCGTAAATATCGCAGTCGCAGTTTGGATGAAGTTTTAGGTCAAGATCACGTGACTAGTATTTTACGTCGAGCGTTAGAGCAGGGAAAAATTGCTCATGCGTATTTGTTGACTGGACCGCGTGGCGTGGGAAAAACATCAGTGGCGCGAATTTTGGCGCACGAAATTAACCACTTGCCATATGATGACGACTCCTCAAACTTGGATATTATTGAAATTGACGCAGCCAGCAATAACGGCGTTGACGACATTCGCGCTTTAAGAGAAAAAGCCCAAGTCGCGCCTGTTTCTGCGCCGAAAAAAGTTTATATCATCGACGAAGTTCATATGCTGTCAAAATCAGCATTTAACGCGCTATTAAAAACCCTGGAAGAACCGCCAGAGCACGTGGTGTTTATCTTAGCTACAACCGACGCCGACAAACTTCCAGCCACCATTCTTAGCCGTGTGCAACAATTTTTCTTCCGCCCAATTCCGACGGAAATTATGATGCGCCAGTTAATGAATATAGCGAAGAAAGAGGGATTCGCAATCGAAGAGGACGCCGCCAGGTTAATTGCTGAACGTTCCCGCGGCGGATTCCGTGATGGCATTAGCACGCTTGACCAATTGTCGATTTTAGCAACATCAGACCATCCGCTAACCGCGAATATGGTTACCGAATATTTGGGGCTTAGCGACGCGACGATGCTTGGCAATTTGTTGGATTCATATCCGTCCGACGACAACGAGAAAGTCTTAAACATCTTTCAGGAATTAGAAAATAGCGGCGCGAATTCAGTTGTTGTGTCGCATCAATTATTGTCAATCGCTCGCAATAGATTACGAAAAAATCCGAATCTTATTGGACTGGTTCAGCAATTGATCGAGGTTGATCGACACCCGCACCCAGACTTGAAATTATTGACGATATTCATGAATAGCAATTCTCAGCCGACAGAAAAGCCAGTCGCGACAAAGAAAGATACAACTCAAACTGCGCCCCAAAAACCCGCCGCAAAACCAACACCAATTAAGCCCGCAGAGTCAACCAAACCGACCGAAAAGCCGATTAAAAAAGAAGAAAAACCAGTCGAGCCAGCAAAAAAACCCGCCGCAAAACCAAAGAAAACCGACGCGCCACTAGAGCTAAATTGGGAAAAAGTCATTGAAAGAGCGAAGGAAAAATCCCTCGGGCTGGCGTCATTATTACAGAAAAGCCAGTGGTCGTTTGACGGTGAAAAATTGACAATTTACGCAGGTTCCGCGTTTTATAAGAAAAAGCTGGACGACGCAAAAAACAAACCATTGATTTCAGAAATTATCTCAGAAGAAACCGCGATGGATTTGGAAATTGATATAATTGGAGAGAAGAAACCGCCAGAGGACGAAAAATTGGCGGAAATTGCAGAATTAATGGGTGGCGGCGAAGAAGTTAAGCTGGAGGATATTTAATGGCAGATAAAAGCGAAGAAGTAAAAGGGAAGATACCGCCACAAAATTTGGACGCGGAAAAGAGTTTGCTTGGGGCGGTTTTAATTGACGAGGAAGTTTTGGCAGACGCCGCAGAAATTACTCACCCTAGCGATTTTTACGACAAGAATCACGGATTGATTTTTGCTGGAATGATGCGGCTATTTGAAAAACACAAGCCCGTCGACCTTCTGACCTTAACCGACGAATTGAAGCGAAAGGACGAACTGGAATTGGTTGGTGGATCGGCGTACCTGACAGAGCTAACAAACTACGTCCCAACGGCAGCGCACGCATCAGCTTACGCGGAAATGATTGCACAAGCGGCGGTTCGCAGGCGTCTAATAAAAGCGAGCGGCGATATTTCCGAGCTTGGCTATGACGAATCGACGACCACGCAGGAATTATTAGAGAAGGCCGAAGCTGAACTTTTCAGTGTGTCAGACCAATCAACCAAGCAAGATTTGGTCAGTCTGGAAAGCATTCTGACGGATAGCTTTGACCGAATTGAAGAGCTCAGTAAGAATAAAGGTTCCCTCAGGGGAGTTCGTACTGGCTATCGCGATCTGGACAATATGACCGCTGGTTTGCAAAAATCAGACTTGATCATTCTGGCGGCGCGTCCAGCCATGGGTAAGACGACGCTGGTGACGAATTTGGCTTATAACGTGGCAACGATTGAGAAAAATCCCGTTCTATTCTTCAGCCTAGAGATGAGTAAGGAGCAGCTGGTCGATCGTATGTTGGCGGATGCGTCGGGAGTTGATAGCTGGAATATTCGCACCGGAAATCTGAGCGACGAAGATTTTGCTAAATTGTCTGAAGCTATGGGAGAAATGGCTGAGGCGCCGATTTACATCGATGACACTCCAGGATTATCGGTTCTAGAGATGCGCACGAAAGCACGTCGAATTGCTCATGAAAACCAATTAGGATTAATCATCGTCGACTATTTGCAGCTTATGCAAGCCAACGGAAACCACAACGGGAACCGCGTTCAGGAAGTTTCGGAAATTTCCCGCGGACTGAAGCTTATTGCTCGCGAATTGAATGTGCCGCTAATTGCCCTGAGTCAGTTGAGCCGTTCTGTTGAATCGCGCACGCCGCCAATTCCGCAACTAGCCGACCTGCGTGAATCCGGTTCCATTGAGCAGGACGCCGACATCGTGAGCTTTATTTATCGCCCTGGATATTATGAGCCAGACAACCCAGAAGTCCAGCAGAATATTACCGACCTCATCATCGCCAAGCATCGTAACGGCCCAGTTGGTAAGGTCCAGTTATACTTCCACCCAGAACGCCTACGCTTTATGAGTCTGGATCCCAATCATAAATAGAATTGTGTTATAATCATACCAATGAAAAAGCAAAAAGTTACCGATATATTCCTTTACCGATGGCGCTACGTTTTCGGCTATACGTTGCTGGCGCTGCTATACATAGGAGCTATTGTAATTTCCGCGTTGCACGTGCCGGGAGGTTTGTCGCAAGCAGAAATCGACATGGTCAATACGACAAATCACTTGAACTTCAGTATCGAGGGAATCGCCGTTACAAATCTGCCATTTCACCGTCTTCAATTGCTATTCTTCAAGCTATTCGGCGTCAGTTTATTAACAATTAAAGCGCCCGCCGTAATCCTTTCAATCGCCAGCTCCGTCGCTATTTTCTTCCTCTTAAAACGCTGGTTTAAGCCGTCCACAACGATTCTATCGCTACTCATCATGGCGACAACTGGGCAATTCTTATTCATCGGACAAAGCGCAACTGTCGGCATTTTATACATCTTTTACACTGCGCTAACTTTACTTTTTGCCACGTTAATTCTCCAAAAAGCCCAGAACGCTTCCATTTGGCGAATCAGCTTAGCAATCACCACGGCACTTAGCCTCTTCACTCCGTATTTTTGGTATATCAATCTGGGACTTCTGATCATCGCCTTTCTACATCCACACCCACGCTATTTTCTCATCTCCCGAAAATATCGCAAGTCTTGGATTGTGCCGTCCGCTATTTTATTCGCGATTGGTTGTGCGATTAGTTTTCTTTGCTATAAATCCCACGCACTATTTTACAACCTCATCGGCATCAACAACCTAAGTTTTGATATCGCTTCGAACCTCAGGACTTTATATTACACATACATCCGCATTTTCCCATCAGTCGTAGGAAACCAAATCACGCCAATTATGGACATCAACGCAATGGTGTTAATCGGACTAGGGCTATTCCGCAGCTTCCAAAAAATCTCCAGCGCCCGCTCGTTTATGATTTGGTCGTGGCTAATCTTAGCATTGGCGCTACTCATCTTCCAGCCAAGCCTCACTCCAATAATCATCATTCCGCTATTCATTCTCTTAGCGGTCGGATTGGAATCCCTAATGAACATGTGGTACGGACTTTTCCCGCGCAATCCATACGCTCGCGGCACAGGACTGGTTCTTATATCAATGTTAATCATCGTTATGGTGGCAGGCGGCAGCTTCCGCTACATTGATAGTTATCGTTATTTCCCAGAAGCAACTTCACGCTTCAATAAAGATTTGTCTCTGCTCCGTAAGAATACCGCGCCGACCGATTCATTCTCGTTATTGGTCAGCAAAGAAGAATCGCCAATTTACGAAGCGCTTAAAAAGCACAACTATCACCAAATATCAATTATCCACACAGCACCAGCAAACGTCGGACAAACTTTATACGTTAGCCACAGCGTAAAGTCTCAAATTCCGCAGACTTACTCTGGGCACTTGTCGTCAGTAATTGTCAATGACCATAAGGACGGCGACCGATTCTATATCTACACATCCGACCGCAAATAGGGTATAATTGTAAGTGTTAAATAAGGAGGAATATGGCGTTTGATCAGGTAAAAATGCTGCAACAATTACGCAAAGCACAGAAACAATTAGGCAAAGAAATCATCGAAGTTGAGGCTGGCGATGGCGCTGTGATCGTACAAATCACTGGCGAGTTAAAGATTAAGTCTGTAAAGATTGACCCAGAAATGGTTGACTTGGAGAATATCGAAGAGTTGGAACACTGGATCGAAATCGCAGTTCGCGACGGCATGACAAAGGCTCAGGAAGTCGCTGCTGAAACTATGAAGCCATTGATGGGCGGCTTGGGCAACTTGCCATTCTAAGGCCATGTCAATCGACATTTTACCAAAAGCTCTGACTGCTTTAATTGATGATTTTGGTAATTTACCTGGAGTTGGACCGCGTACGGCTGAAAGATATGCCTACGCGGTTTTACGCCGTAATCCCAAATCCGCAAAGCAATTAGCGCATTCATTAGACCGATTACACGACCGCGTAAAAACCTGCCCTAAGACGTTTGCGTTGATAGATTCAGATGACGACGTGTCGCCTTTATACGCAGATTCGAACAGGAATAAAAAAGTAGTTTGTGTAGTCGAGGAGCCGCTAGATATCGTGGCCATAGAAAGAACAGGGCAGTTCCTGGGCACATACCACGTGCTGGGCGGTGTTATCTCACCAATTGACAATATCGGACCAGAGCAATTACATATCCCAGAACTAATTGAGCGTATAAAAACCGACGACGTTCAGGAGATTATTATCGCCACGAACGCTTCAGTTGAGGGTGAGTCTACTGCGCTATTCTTACAGCGCTACATCCAAGAAGCTGGATTGAATACGACCATCACACGCCTAGCCAGGGGAATTCCGGTTGGCGTCGACCTTGAATATGCAGATCAAATTACGCTAACTCACGCACTAGAAGGCCGAAAGCAATTATAGACTCAATAACTTTTCATCTCCAATAAAAAATACCCGCTATCTCGGCGGGTATTTCGTTGCTAGCTTAGCTGATTACATTTGGCGGCGGCTAGCGATGTAAGCGATAGTAGCTGTAGTTAGTCCACCTAGGCCTAGTGCTGACATGATCGCGTCACTTGCACCAGTCGTTGGCAATTCTGGGCTAGGTGTTGGTGTTGAAGGAGTGTTTGGTGTAGGGGTAGGAGTTTCCTTACATTCGTCCAAGTTGGTCTTGTGAATCTTTTCGTTAAACTCTTCCTTTTTAATCTCCTTAGTGTACTTCTTACCACCTTCTTCAATTACACAGACTGTGATCTTAGCAGGAGTTTCCTTACATTCGTCCAAGTTGGTCTTGTGAATCTTTTCGTTAAACTCTTCCTTCTTAATCTCCTTAGTGTACTTCTTGCCACCTTCTTCAATTACACAAACGATCATCTTTGGTTCTGGCTTAACCGTAACAGTTTTTTGACAGTTAGGGTTTTGCCTCTTAACTTCACCAGTTTCTTTACCGTTTACAGTAATAGTAACTGTGTAGTTGCCTTCTTTTGCGTAAGTGTATTGAATTTCTGATGAGTTAGTTGTCTTGATGTTGTTATCACCGAAGTTGTATGTGTAGCTGGTGATAGATGCGCCACCCTTGGCAGTTGCCTTAACACTGAATTTGAAGGTGTTACGAGAAATTTCAGTTACTTGCAAAGCGTCACATGTTAGAGCAGGCTTTGCTGGAGGTGTTGTTGGGTTACCCCAAACTGGGTTACCACAGTCTTTAATCACACCAGTGATAAATGAGCCGTTATTATCAAACCATGCGTAAATATTGTAGCTCTTAGGTCCGTCAACGAAGCTCTGACCAGTTGTGTATTGGTAGTAAGTATATCCGTTTGAGGTCTTGTAGCTACGTTGTGGCTGAGGCTGACGAGTACCAGCTTTAGATTGTACGGTTATAGCGTTTGTGGCCACAACACGACCGTCAACTGTAATATTACCATTTGCGTCAACTACACCTTCACGCATGTTTGAGCCACCTTGAACCATAGTCTCGGTAACGTACCACTCTTTGTATAGTTCTTTAATTTCTGTACGGCTGTATGCTGTTTGCAATTCTGACATAGAATGTGTACCACAGTATACAACGTTAAAACTGTTACAGCCGGCAGCCTGTGAAGGTGATGCCAACCAGATTCCACCGAGCATAGCAAATCCCAAAGAGATAGCAATGCCGATTTTCTTAAATTTGTTCATAAAAACTCCTCTTTTCCAGCCCTATCTTCAGGCTTTATGTCCTCATACTAGCACAATCTTTATATTTTGTCAATAATAATTTATAAAAATGTTTATGTTTTTTTCGATTGCGCAGTATTTTTAATAGTCCATAACATATTATACCACTTATGTAATTAAAAACAATATATATTATATTAGAGTAAAAATCATTTGTTATAATAAATAATATGCTAGATACAGCTAAACAATTCATTCAATCCGCAAACAATATAGTTATTATTCAAGCCGAAAATCCCGACGGCGACAGCCTGGGCTCAAGCTTGGCGCTGGAAGAAGTCTTAAGCGACCTAGGGAAGACTGTTACTTTATATTGTCCAGTAGACATACCGAAATATCTTCATTATATTCGCGGTTGGGATCGAGTGCAGAACGACTTTCCGTTTCAAGCCGACGCCGCGATAATTGTCGATACAAGCGCGGACGTGCTGCTAAGTAAGGTATTGGAAACTCCTGGAGCGCGACATTTCTTAGAAACGCACCCAACTCTAGTTATTGACCACCACACAGCTGAATCGACACTTAGCTTTGATCATATTATGTTATCAGAAACCGTCGTGGCGACCGGGGAATTGCTATATAAACTGTTCAAGCATTCCGACTGGAAGATAAATCCTCAGGCGGCCGAAGATTTATTGATAGCTATTATGAGCGATAGCCTGGGACTTACTACGCAAAACACCACGGCTCAGACTTTTCATACGGCGGGAGAACTTACAGAACTGGGCGCGTCTAATGCGGAAATTGAAGAGCGACGACGCGAATTTATGAAAAAATCGCCAGAAATTTTGGCGTACAAGGGAAAATTGATCGAGCGAATCGAATATTTATTAGACGGACAATTGGCGCTGGTGCATGTGCCGTTTGAGGAAATCCAGCAATATAGCGACGCTTACAACCCTGGAGCGCTGATTGGTGACGAACTGAGACTAGTTGAAGGCGTGGCGCTTAGTTGCGTTATTAAAACTTACCCTGACGGCAAATTAACTGCGCGCCTACGAGGTAATTTACCAATCGCCGACACCGTGGCTGGATACTTTGGTGGCGGCGGTCATCCGTACGCGGCAGGATTCCGTGTATATGAAAATTATGACGAAATCGTAAGAGAATTAGTCACGGCGACGGATCAGGCTCTACAAACAGAATATTGATCCACTACGCTATCAATATATACCTCTCAGGCCTGCTCTATCTAGTTGCTCTATCAAATCATCATTCACATCAAATGCACCCTCAGACCATAGGGGGCCGTTAACTTTTCTTCGTACCTCTTCTACTCGGTCCGATACACTAGGGCAACTAAACATTATTCTATCATTATACGTCAGATAACCCTGGAGAACTTTGCTTACGGCATAAGCTTGCAATTCAGAACGGAGGTTTACTTGATCGGATTTAGGGTCTATTTCCAAAACTGGATTCGTGACACAATCATGCGCATGAGATGTCTCGTGAGCCAATAAAGAGACATTAACGCATGTCAGTCCGGACTGGGCCACACTAATAACAGGGCGAAGGTATACATAAGTATCCGTCCCGGCGTCCCTCCATTTGTAAAAATTAGTACTACAAAAACCACCAGCATCTGTTCTTTCTATTTTTGTGGGCGGATAGATAGATACATAAGTACACATTCTGGCGATACTTTCACTAGCAAAAGTATCGCTTATTCTATCTTTTTGCACTGGCATAAGAGATATCTGCCTTCCAGAAACAACAAACTTATTGCTCCCAATGAGCGGTATTATATTTTTATCTGGCCAGTCTGAGTCAGGATGGCTATCGCTCAACTCTTCGCCTTCAATATATTCCATAGGTTCCAGCATTTGAGCCGTATTACATAGTTCTAAGGCTAGAGCCCCAAGCGTATCAATTATCTCAGGCTCCTCTAAAGCACCTATCAACCTATCTTTCATATACTTAAAAGAGTCTAGCTCAATAGGCTTATCGTAGCTGGGTATTGGCGGACGACGCTCCTGCACTATTTTTCTCATACTTTTTATTATATATTAAATATCTTATTTTGTCAAGCACGAGGTCTTATCTGGCGACATAGCTACGATGTTTTAGATCCTGATAGGACTAGGTTAGAGTTGACTTTTTAATATAAGTGTGATATAAATGAGTACAGCTTTTGTTGACGAGTAAATCCTTGTCCGAAAGCGCACTTTGACAAGCAGATGTAAGATTATAAGACGAAACTTAAGCATGAAGCGAGTTTTTGGTTGTTGAGAGAAGATGTAATTGACAACTGAAATCTCGTTTCATGCTATATACAGTCAAGTGTGAAGTCTTTGTCGAAAGGCAAAGATGGCGACAGTCGCCGCGAGAAAGAGAAGGGAAAGAAAATGACCTCCACAACCTCCAATGAAGAGAAGACTACAACATTCACGCTCGAAGATGGCACATTTATCTTCGTTGTTGAAGACCCAAGGAGAGACAACGTCGAACGGTCTACAGATAAAGACGGTATACCATGCCTCCAGGTTGAGGGGTCAATCGTTTATTTGAGGCTGGGTAATAAAATTGCCCTAGTCTCAAATGGAACGATCTGCATCAATGATAAGGGGGTGTGTATCGATGGTGAGAAAATCGTCATCATACACAAAGACGTGACGATCTACACTCCAGAGGGGTCAGCGACTCTTTACAGGTCAGCCAGCGACACGCCCCAGGAAACTCTTGTGCATGGATGGAAGATTTATGTGGTGCTGAGAAACAAGAGACTATTCATTGATTCTTTCGCTGGATGGAGACAGGCTACCGTAGGGACAACCTACAGCGGCAAATTTCAGTTCATTGAGGGGATAGAGTACGCGCTCTAAGCGCGTACTCTCAACGAATAGTGATAAGCAGAAGATGATTCCAAAAACTAAAGTATCGTCTTCTGGCGAGTCTTAGTATATATCTTCATCTGCTTGTCGCTATTCATTGGAAATTATTAAGTCCCACCTGGGACTGTTTTTTATGTCAATTTTGAAAAACTGACCAGAGTAACGTACAATAGAACTAATGATAAAGCTCTATAACACGCTCACTAGACGAAAAGATGAACTGAAACCGCTTGATGGAGAAACGGTCAAATTTTACACCTGTGGTCTAACAGTTTATTCGCAACCACACATCGGCAATTGGGTTGGCTATATTTACTGGGACGTGTTGGTGCGATTGCTACGCTGGCAAGATATTCCCGTTATTCGAACACAAAACATCACTGACGTTGGCCATTTGACAAGTGATGACGACAATGGTGAAGATAAGATGGAAAAAGGCGCGCGCCGTGAAGGGAAGGCTGCCTGGGATGTGGCGGAAAGATATATTTCCATAGCCAATCATGAAGCCTACGACGTACTGAAATTAATAAAGCCAGATTACTTGGTGCGGGCGACGGATTATATTCAGCAACAGATTGACTTCGCAAAAGGACTGGACGAAAAAGGATTTTTATATAAAATCGACGGCGACGGCATGTATTTTAATACGTCACTTTTGAAGGATTACGGAAAATTGGCACGACTGGACGTGGCGGGCCTGGAAGCTGGCGCCAGAGTGAGCGTTGAGGGGAAGCGCA
>CALIRX010000046.1 GCA_938042055.1 uncultured Candidatus Saccharibacteria bacterium | reverse complement strand
TATCGGTAAAGGTAAACTATTCGTCAAAATTACACACAGGAGAGTCTTCGAATAATCCGTCATTCCGTAAGGAGAGCTTGCGGTGATTGAAATAAGACGTACGAAGTGGACGAGATTAAAATATGTCAGCTGCACGTTAGCTGTGGTGAGTGTTATTGTTTTAGGGTTTATTTTTTGGCCAAGGATTGGAGCGCTATCTCCTTGGAATGCCGGTAGGATTATTGATGATAATGTTTTTTATGATACAAATACGTTTGCTAGCGTTCAAGATATCCAGAATTTTATAAACGACCACACTCCTGCTTGTGATACATGGGGAACTGGACGGTCTGAATATGGTGGCGGCACGCGAGCGCAATATGCTGTTAACCGTGGCTGGCATGGTCCGCCGTATGCTTGCCTGCGTAATTATCACGAGAATCCAAACACTAAAGAAACCTCATTTGAAAAAGGCGGCGGCTGGTTTAGCGGTGGATTATCTACTGCACAAATTATTTGGAATGTGTCAAAAGAATTTGGCATTAACCCACAGGTTATGTTAGTGATATTGAAAAAGGAACAGGGGTCTTTATTTACAGACTCGTGGCCTTTAAAGAGTCAATATAAATATGCTATGGGATTTGCTTGCCCGG
Source organism: uncultured Candidatus Saccharibacteria bacterium (assembly GCA_938042055.1). Classification (GTDB taxonomy): domain Bacteria; phylum Patescibacteriota; class Saccharimonadia; order Saccharimonadales; family Saccharimonadaceae; genus Nanosynbacter. The sequence goes on along the minus strand of CALIRX010000046.1, from coordinate 1,072 downwards.
ACAGCGGACCAGGAAATACTGCAAATTGTTCAAGCGAATATGCTGGACTATATAACCAGTTACGTATGGCTGCGCGCCAACTACGACTTTACGCGAATAGACCAAATGAATATCGCTACAAGGCAGGACGAACCAACTACATCCAATACAATCCAGACGCAGCTTGTGGCGGAAGTTGGGTGTATATTGAGAATCAAGCGACCGCGAGTCTGTATAACTATACGCCATATCAGCCAAATCAAGGGGCTTTGGACGCTGGTGCGGGAACTGCACATTGTGGAGCTTATGGCAATCGAAACTTCTGGAGGTTTTTCAATGAGTGGTTCGGTTCTCCGCTAAATTCTGTCAAAATTGATTCACCATTATCCATAAAGACGGAAAAAACCGGATCAAAATTGTTTACGAATATGGAAATAACGGCATCTTTCACTATTCGCAATTCCACTAATCAGCGTCGCGACTTAGGTGTGATGGTAATTGCAGGTCGGGATAGCAATTCGAATAATTACGATTTTGGCAGTCAGCGTGTTGTTCTTGAGCCGTGGCAATCATATACTTATCGAGCGTCAACTAGATTGGATAAGGAAGGTGATTATAAGTTTTGGATCAGCAATTATCGTGATGGTAGTGGGTGGAGCGACAATTATCCAGAATCTTCAGCGGGAAATGTTCGTGAAGTAACAACATTTGTTCAATCGCCTCCAACGGTAGTGTCTGCCGTCACGACGCAGATTTCACGTATTCATAAAAATCAATCAGTTAACGTGGGCTTTCAGGTAAAAAATAATAGTGTCAAACCTGTTGATCTTGGTTACTTTGGCTTAGCTATAACAAGCCCAAGCGGAAAGAATGCTGACGTTGTCTTTGATACAGTTAATCAATTATCTCCAGGCGCTGTATATAACTACAATAAAGAGTTTTTGCCGCGTGAAGAAGGACTATATCGAGCAAGAATTAGCGGGACTCTTGATGGCGGTAGGACGTGGACGGAAGCTCAGTATCCTGTAGCTACGGACGCCAGTGCTGGTAATCGCGCCACCTTCACAGTTCTTCCTAGCTTAACGCTCACTCA
>CALIRX010000045.1 GCA_938042055.1 uncultured Candidatus Saccharibacteria bacterium | reverse complement strand
GTAAGATTTCTACCATATCATTTGCGTTACCGATAATTCGGTTGTAATTGCGCATAATTCCGTTCATGTTCCACAGCTCATGTGCGACGCTGCCAGTGTAAGTGATTATAAGATAGACAGACGCCACGGACACCAAATCATTCTGGGCTGCGTACACTGCGAAGGCGATTGCTCCAATTTTAATAACCATGTTGATTGACGAATATATAGTGCTGACTTTTAAGAGTCCGCGCATTACGTCGAGACTTGAATCTCGCCAAGAGTTGACAGTTTTTACGAAAAATTTCTGTTCCGTAGATTCGGCGCCAGATGACTTGACTGCTAGAACGTTTGAAATTACGTCGGCTAATTGCCCGTTCAATTTATTGCTGGATTTGGCTTCTTTTTTTGTCAATTTCGCCATTGGCTTGGATCCGTAATAAACGACGATGCTGAAAACAATTGAGAAGATGAGTAAGAATAGCGCGTATTGCCAAAGAAGGGTTGATAGGACAATTATCGAACCGACCAGTGAAACAACTAGTGGCAAAACTGACCAGATTATCGTGTCCCAAAAACTTTCTACCGCGCCGACTAATTTATTTGTTTGGCTAACGAGCGACCCGCCGAATTTATTTGAATGGAAGAATAGTGTTTGGTTGGTCAGTTTGCTGAAGCATCGAGCGTATAAATCTCGTTGCATGGCGGTTTCGAATGTCCAGGCGAGATATAAAACTAATCGCCAGCCGATGACGCTCGACCATAATTCACTGACGCCGTATAAAGCAATTAGTGACCATAGATTTTTTGCGTCGTGCAGTTGATTGTGTTGGATGATACTAAGAAGCTGAGCAATTATGAGCGGCCCGACAAAAATGGTAACCACGAGAGTCAGCATCGCAAAAAATATTGCCAAGTTTCGGCGGTGTTTGTACGGCGCTGATGTTTTCCAGAATAGACGAAATATTTCTTTGCTGTTTGGTTTGTTTTTCAAATCAATTCCTTTCGATGATAAATTAATATTTATAAGCTGTACAGAAAACTGAGAGTTCTTAATTATTCAAAAATGTATATTAGAGGAACTCGCCGTCGGGAGTTCATAGACTTTGATTATTATAGGGAATATATAGATATAAGTCAATTTGTGGAGCAAAGGCCTTGTTTATTTATTGTAAATACTTTACAATAGGAACATGACGCAAATTGTTAGGCGATCAACAAAATACACGAATGATGTGATGGCGATTTTAAAGAGCAAACATCACGCGACGAATGCGGAAATTGCTCAGGAATTGCGGAATACTCATCCTGAAGTCAGCGACACGACGGTGCATCGAATAACTCAGCGCCTGTGTGGCGACGGGATGATTGGTTTGGCGCCGCCGACCAAAAAGGGTTGCTTGCGATATGATATTCGTAAGGGTGATCACGATCATTTTGTGTGTAGTGACTGCGATGGTTTGATGGATGTTAAAATTGCCGATGAGATGAGAAAACAGATTGCGCATGAAATTAGCGATTGTTATATTGATGGCCCGTTGGTTGTGACGGGAGTTTGTAAAAAATGCCAGAAAAGGAGGAAATAATGGCTTTATATGAAATTACAACGAAGCAAGAATTCGAAGATAAGGTGCTAAAAAGCGACGGTCCTGTACTAGTTGATTTTTGGGCGCCGTGGTGTCCGCCATGTCGCGCAATGGCTCCGCTCTTGCACCAAATTGCTGAAGAAACAGAGTTTGATATTGTTAAGGTTGACACTGAAGCGAGTCAGGAAAATGCGCAATTGGCTATGGAATATCGCGTGCAGGGAATTCCAAACATGAAGATTTTTGTTGGCGGCGAGGAAGTTGCTGAAATGATTGGCATGAAGCCGAAGCAGACGTTGATTGACGCTTTGGAAAAAGCTGCAAAATAGAAAATAGAAGGGGGATTTATGAAGGGTTTTAGTGGAAATATCGAAAAACTTACGTTAGAAAATGATAGTTTTCGTCAGGTTTTATATACTGCCAGGCATTGTCAATTGGTATTGATGAGCTTGCCTGTTGGTGGGGAAATTGGTTCGGAGGTTCATGAGGAGAATGATCAATTTTTCCGATTTGAGTCTGGCGAAGGTAAGGTTTTGATTGATGGCAATGAATATATTGTTTCCGACGGTAGTGCGATTATTGTGCCGGCGGGCGCTGAGCATAATGTGATAAATACTGGCGAAGAGCCGCTTAAGCTCTACACGATTTATAGTCCAGCACATCACAAAGATGGAATCGTTCGGGCGACTCGCGAAGAAGCGGAGGCTAACGAAGAAGATTTTGACGGCGTAACCACAGAATAAACTGTCGCCAAAGGAGAAAGTTTTTACTAATTATGTCTCGCAAAGGATCGATAGTTGGCGAGATGTTCAGCTCATTCGGGCGGGCAATTTTTCGTGGGGTTGCATGCGTCATATCGCTAATTTTTAGGATTGTACCGCAGAAAGACCGCGTACGGGTGATTGTTTATCGTGATGATGGTGATATTTTGCTGGTCAAAAATCGTTTTAGCCGCCAAAAGTGGGCTCTACCGGGAGGCGGAGTGAAGCATAATGAGAGTTATGAGCAGGCTGCCGTTAGAGAAACCTTGGAGGAAATTGGATTAAAGATACATAATCTGCGGTATCTCGGAAAAGCTAATTCTCATGAGTCGTATGCCAAATTTTTAGTTCGAGTTTTTGCAGCGCACGCGTCTAATTGTGACATAAAATGCAACTTTGAAATAATGGAAGCCCGGTGGTTTAATATGAATTATCTTCCTGAAGAATATTACGCTTTGTATGCCAATAAGCGTCAGTAGGCGATGCTGTTTTATGTATAATATGAGTATGAATGATCGACAAATTTCCCAGCTTGAAATAGTAAAGACTAAAGTTCGGCAGTTACTGGGCGGCGACACTTCGGGACATGCTGATGATCATGTCGAGCGAGTGGCGTTGTTGGCGGAGCGTTTTGCTAACGAATGCAGCAAATCAGTGAACCTGCAAGAAGTGTTGTTGACGGCTTGGCTGCATGATGTTGATGATTATAAATTAGTCGGTAAAACGCAGGCGGAAAAATTGACTAACGCGGTAAATATTATGGAGCAGGCAGAGATAGCTGATGATTTAAGTCAGGTTGTGCTGGAAAATATTGCGGCGATTGGTTATAGCAAACGGCTGAACGGCAAGCAGCCGCAGCGGCTGGCGGGGAAATTGGCGTCTGACGCTGATATGTGTGATGCTATTGGTGCGGTCGGCATTGAGCGGGCGTTGACTTATGCTTGTCATCACGGCGGTCGGATTTTTGATCCTAAAGTCTGGCCGAATGTCAATCTGGCGGCGCACGAATATAACGCTGATGGCAATACGCATGATACCGACGGATTTATCAATCACTTCTTTGAGAAACTGCTGAAATTGAAAGGTTTGATGCTGACTGAACCAGGACGAATAGAAGCGGAGAATCGTCATCAAATTATGGTTGATTTTCTTCGCGCCTATTTCCGCGAAAAGAATGCACCCGAGTGGAGTGAGTTTTTGGATGAATATTTACGTAGCGTCGAATAAGTATTGAAGAATGACTAGCTTTCGCTTTTTATTGATCTGATCAATAATTTGTAGTTATATGAAATTATGACAAGGTATAAAATTGAACGGATTTATGAGTCAACCGCGTCGGACGATAGTTATCGTGTGTTGGTTGATCGATTGTGGCCGCGCGGAATTAGCAAAGAACGAGCTGCATTGGACGAGTGGAATAAAGAAATTGCCCCGACCGATGAATTACGTAAATGGTTTAATCACGATCCAGAAAAATTCCCGGAATTTTCTCGCCGTTATATGAAGGAGCTAGATAATAATCCTGCGGCTGCCGAAGCAAAGAATAATTGGAACAAACAATCTGCAGTTACACTGCTATATGGCGCCAAAGATACGGAACATAACCAGGCGATAGTTCTCAAAAAGTGGTTGGAAGATTAGTCAATCGCTAGGAGAATGCTTGCATAATTGGCGTATTTAGATTGTAATATATTTAATGAATCAAACATTGCATGCCAAGCTGAAAACTTTGCCGCGAACGCCCGGCGTTTATTTTCATAAGTCGGCGAGCGGCGAGGTAATTTATGTTGGTAAGGCGGCGGTTCTTAAAAATCGCGTACGTCAGTATTTTCAAGATTCGCGCGGGCGAGACAATAAAACTATGGCGCTGGTGGCGGAAATTTTTGATACTGATTGGATTGAAACCGAGAGTGAGGTTGACGCGCTATTTTTGGAAAGCGAGATGATCAAGCGGTATATGCCGCGATACAACGTTCTGTTGCGCGACGACAAGTCTCAGATGTATGTTCGGATTGACATGAAAAGCGATTGGCCGACGGTCAGTTTTACGCGGAATCCTGCCGATGATGGTGCGGATTATTTTGGTCCATTTTACAATGGTTTTGCGTTAAAAAAGGCATTGCGCTATTTGAGGCAAATTTTTCCATATCTTACTCACCAAAGACGCCCTGGGCAATCAAAGTTGGATGAAGATTTGGGCTTAAGTCCAAAAATAAGTGACGGCTCGGACGCGTATAAAGCTGGTTTGCGTAAATTGATAAGTTATATTAAGGGAAATCGCAAGGCTATTGCTGTGGAGTTGGAGCGTGATATGAAAACGGCTGCAGGGCTTCACGATTTTGAGCGGGCGGCGAGTCTGAGGAATAAGTTGCGCGCCATGCAAGAGCTCCAGCGACGCGTTATGTTTGGCGACAAGGAATTTTTGGATATTTCAAAAGACAAGGCTCTGGCCGATTTAGCGAAACTACTTGGCTTGAAAAATATTCCAGTGCGAATTGAGGGTTATGATATTTCGCATATGAGCGGACGTCAAGTCGTGGCGAGTATGGTGGTCTTTACAAATGGTGCGAGCGATCGTGCGGAATATCGCAAATTTAAGGTGGGTGAAAAAAACGACGACACTGGAAATATGTACGAGGTGATTTTTAGGCGACTTGGCGAGCGAAATATCAAAAGCTGGGGTCGTCCGGATTTGTTGTTGATTGACGGCGGAAAGGGTCAGCTTTCGGCGGCGATTAAGGCAAGGGATGAGCGCGGAATAAAATTGCCGATTATTAGCATTGCCAAACGCGAGGAAGAAATTATTATTCATAAAACTGGCTCGCAAATTGACGTAACGCGCATTGAAGAGTTGCAAAAATCTATTCATCAGGATGTCGCTATTCACGAAGACAATGATGTGTATGTGGTAAATTTGCATCCCGCTCAGCGCAACGCCGGCTCGCATTCAAAGAACTTACGAGGCTCTGCTATTGATAATGATTCCAGCCGGGACAATTTTACAAAAAGCTCTATTGCGACGACAGATATTGTCAAACTTTTCCAGCGGATTCGTGACGAGTCGCACCGATTTGCTGTGAGCTATCATACAGCGCTGAAGCGTCAAAATCAGACGAAAAACCAACTGGAAGAAATTCCGGGAATTGGCTCAAAGACGCGTGCGAAATTGCTGAGAAAGTTTGGCAGTGTGAAAAAAATCATTGAGGCGGATTATGCGGAATTACAGGCGGAAGTTGGTGCGAAAAAGGCGAATTTGATTAAGCGCTTGTCTTAAGTTTTGGGCGACCAATCGACAATAAAGCATAAATTATATATAATAAGACTAATGAAAAGACAATTTGCAACGTTTTTGATTCGGCTGATTCTTAACTCGGTGGGTATTTGGGTTGCGGTGCGGCTGCTTGGAAATGAAACTCCGGGCGTAACTTCTGCGTGGACATTTATGATGGCGGGGTTGATATTTTCGGTAGTGAATAGCGTATTGAAACCAATTGTTACAATTTTGGCTTTACCTGCGATTTTGTTGACCTTAGGTCTGTTTACCTTAATTGTAAACGGCTTTATGGTTTATATCTCGCTCGCTTTGGCGCCAGGAATTTCTATGACTTTTGCGCATTCAATTATTGCCGGGATTATATTGAGTTTGGTAAACTATATTATAAGTAGCGCGCTGGTTTTGCAGCGGGAAGAAAAGGAGTAATATGTCAATTGATACAATTTTACCGTACGTGACGCTTGGATCTGCCGTACTGATGATTATCGCAATTTTGTTGCAACAACGAGGCGCAAGTTTGGGTGCAGGATTTGGCTCGTCTGGGGAATTATTCACTACTCGTCGCGGATTTGATAAAAACTTGTTTGATGTAACTATTGTTTTTGCGGTGATTTTTGTGCTATCGATTTTGGCAAGTATGATTTTGCCGGGATTGCAAAAATAGGAGAATAGATTTGAGCTCGGATAATTCGTCATGGAATCGTTTTGCGCGGCTAAAAGTTTCCAGTAAAGATGTCAATAAGCGTCTGCGTAAGATTGAAAAGGGAAGTTTGCGTCATGCGCATAAATTCGTGACGTCCAGGTTGGATCGTTTGTCTAATGTGCGACGTCGGGTTTCTGTCTGGATTATTCTAGTATTGGTGATGATTGGCGCCAGTGCGGTGCAGTGGCATATTTCTCGCAATTCTTTCACTACAATGGCGTACACTTCTGGCGGATCGTATTCTGAGGGTGTGTTGGGTCCTTTGGAAAACTTAAATCCGATTTTCGCAAAAACCAATGCTGAAAAATCCGCCGCGAAATTGCTATTTTCAAGTTTGTATCGATATGACTCAACGGGCAATATAAAGGCTGACATGGCGGATAGCGTCAGCGTGAACGACAAAGAAACTGAATATACAGTTAAGCTGAAGAAAGGCCTGAAGTGGTCGGACGGACAAGATTTAACGGCGGATGATGTAATTTTTACGTTGAAGCTATTGGCGAATCCAGAAGTTGGAGCTGAAATATCAGGCTGGAAATCCATAAAATTCGAGAAAGTGTCTGACGATTCGGTGAAGTTTATCTTGCCGTCGTCATATTCGCCGTTTGTCCACGCTTTGACATTCCCGATTATCCCTAAGCATATATTAAAAGACGTTAAGCCGTCGAATTTACGTGAACATGATTTTAATAAATCGCCTATATCCAGCGGTCCGTTTGCCTTTAGATTGCTGCAGAACGCAACAAGCGATGGCAGTAAAAAAGTGCTATATTTGCAGTCGAATAGCAATTATTATGGCAGCACTCCTAAGTTAGAGCGATTCCAGTTGTATGCGTATCCGACGCAGGATGACATTGCGAAAAGTTTGCGTACGCGAGAAATTACAGGAACTCCAGAATTGATTTATAACGATCAATCCGCCGAGGTAAAATCTATGTATGCCGCAGAAGCGCATTCTTTGAATAACGGAGTTTACGCGCTGTTTAATAACAACAGTCAGTTCTTGCGATCAAAAGCTGTTCGTCAAGCTTTGTCGCTCAGCGTTGACACATCCAAGCTACGTCAGTCCTTGTCGTTGTCTACGGAAGAATTGTCTGGTCCAACGCTTAACAAATTCCTGGGAAAGAGTTCGAATTCGTCTAATTATGACGTCAAGAAAGCGAAATCTCTACTCGACGCTGAGGGCTGGAAGAGTGTAAACAATGTTCGCCAGAAGGGAAATGATAAATTAAAGCTCAACGTGGTTGTTTTAAAGAATAGCAATTACGAAAAGGTCGCCAGATATCTGGCTCAAGTTTGGTATGACGAGCTGAACATAGAATCGGATATTAAAGTTGTCGATCCAAACGACGCCACTCAAAATATTCTTCAGACAGTTTTGCAGCCGCGCAATTTTGACGTGTTGGTTTATGAGCTCTCCTTGGGCGGCGACCCCGATGTTTACGCCTATTGGCATTCTTCACAGGCAACCAACAATGGTTTGAATTTCTCCAATTACAATAATGCGATAGCGGACGATGCTCTGGAGAGTGGTCGATCTAAAATCTCAGCGAAGCAACGCGCTGATCGTTACGCGAAGTTCACTGCTGTTTGGCAAGCGGACGCCCCAGCGATTGCCTTGTATCAGCCGAAGTTCGACTATATCCATATTCGGAACGTTAAGGCTCTCGACGCAAGCACCGAAGTTGTCAATCCCGTCGATCGCTATGTTGATGTTCAATATTGGGCGACAGAGAAAAAATCCGTTTACAAAACCCCGTAATCGGGTATAATGGTAAGTGGTTATGCGGGCGTGGCGGAATTGGTAGACGCGCTAGCTTGAGGGGCTAGTGAGCATTGCGCTCGTGGAAGTTCAAGTCTTCTCGCTCGCACCAAATATATTGTAACTATTAGACTAATTGTTTGTGATATGTTTTATAAAATCTGATATAATAAAAGCGGTGGCGCGTTGGCGGAGCGGTTACGCAGAGGTCTGCAAAACCTTTTAGACGAGTTCGACTCTCGTACGTGCCTCCAATTTTTGATAAATAGTCCTGAGTATTGGGCTATTTTTATTTTGCGAAATTGTACAATTTACTTAGCGAATATAGTATAATATAAGCAGTCTGGCGCGTAGGTGTCTGGATTGTATATAAATAAGCGCGAGTGGCGGAATTGGTAGACGCGAGGGACTTAAAATCCCTTGACCAAAAGTCGTGCGGGTTCGATTCCCGCCTTGCGCACCAAAATTGTAAAGAAAGTAATATTGAATAGGAAAGGGACAAAGGTAAGAAATGAGTCCATTGGTAATTGTACTTATTGTTACAGTGGTAGTTTTATTAGTACTCGTAGGAGTTGTAATCGGTGCGTACAATGGTTTGGTTGTATTGCGTAACCGCGTAGAAGAAGCGTGGAGTGATATTACTGTTCAGCTAAAACGCCGAACTGATTTGATTCCAAATTTGGTCAATTCAGTAAAAGGCTACGCTACACACGAAAAAGAAGTGTTTGAGAAGGTTGCAGAAGCTCGTTCAGCAATTATGAATGCCGGCAGCGTGGCTGAAACCGCTAAGGCTGAAAATGCTTTGGAAGGCGCGTTGAAGAGCTTGTTCGCCGTATCTGAGGCTTACCCAGAATTGAAAGCAAACCAGAACTTCTTGCAATTGCAGCAGGAATTGGTTGACACTGAGGATAAGATCCAAGCAGCTCGCCGATTCTACAACGGTGGCGTTCGCGACTTAAACACGAAGATTCAGACTTTCCCAACAAATATCATCGCGGGAATGTTTGGCTTCCAAGCTAAGGAGTTCTTTGATGTTGAGGACCGTGCAAGCGTCGAAAATCCAGTTGAAGTAAAGTTCTAATTGAACCCTGAAATGAAAATCGCTCGTCTATTTTTAGCGGGCGATTTTTGATATAATTAACATATGTACAATGCAGTTTCTCAAAACAAACGCAACACAATATTAATTATGTCTGTGTTTGTAATAATTATTGGAATTATCGGTTTGTTTATTGGAGTGGCAACTGATAGCTATTCGCTAGCGCTCATCATTTTCATATGTGCAATTTTATATGCTTGGTTGCAATATTTTATAGCTGGCAAGTTGGCTATGATGATGACTGGCGCTCAGGAAATTAGTAAAAATGATGCTCCCGAACTTTGGCGAGTGGTGGAAAATTTGTCTATCGCCTCTGGTATGCCGATGCCGAAAGTTTATATTATCGACGATCCAGCTCCAAATGCTTTTGCGACTGGTCGCGACCCGAATCATGCCATCGTTGGCGCGACTACAGGTCTCCTGAATATTATGGACAAGCGTGAGCTGGAGGCGGTTATGGCACATGAAATGAGTCACGTGCGAAATTACGACATCCGTGTGAGTATGATTGCTTTTGGTCTGGTTAGTGCGATTGGTCTATTTGCAGATTTGGCACTTAGAATGATGTTTTATAGTGACGATCGTGACAGGGATGTCAATCCTATCATCTACGCTTTCGGGTTGATTGTGGGTATATTGGCGCCGCTTTTGGCAACGATAACCCAGCTGGCAGTCAGTAGGCAGCGTGAATATCTGGCGGATGCTTCGGGCGTATTATTGACGCGAGATACTGAAGGGTTGGCAAGCGCACTGGAAAAATTACGCCAATACGGCAGACCAATGCAAAAACAAAGCTCTTCCACTGCCAATTTGTTCATGAATAATCCTTTGAAGCCCGGATTTTTCTCAAAACTATTTAGTACTCATCCACCGCTAGAAGACAGAATTGCAAGGCTGAGAAATAACGCAACAAAGATGTAATTATGGCAACGAAAATCTCCAAAAAACGAGTAGTCAAGAATCCTAAGAAGTCAAATGCTGATCATAAAAAAGGTGTATGGCCTGGTATTAAGCGTGACTTTAGTAAATTAAATCAGCAGCGGCGTAATTTTCTGCAGCGTCGACCTCATCGTAGTTTTCGGCTAACAAAGCGACGAGATTACCAACGAGATCTTAAAATTCCAGGATATTGGTCGCTGACCAGTGAGGCTTGCCGTCTAGTGTGGCGCAATAAGAAAACTTTTTTGGCGTTAATTATCGTCATGTCGATATTGACGTTTGCCTTAGCCAGCGTCATGTCGCAAGATACATACCAACAACTTAAAGACGTGATGAATCAGGCTGAGTCAAATGGATTCGGCGGGATTTATACAACAATTAGCCTATTCTCTGGCGTTGCAGTTAGCTATATTTCCGGTAGTGGAACGGCTGGTGGAAATGTGCAGCAAGCGGCGGGAATTTTTCTGGGACTATTAACTTGGTTGTCGTCTGTTTGGCTGACGCGAGCTATTTTAATTGGTAAAAAACCGAAAATGCGCGATGGTTTGTATAGCTCTGGGTCGCCTATAATTGCGCTGATAATTGTTATCGGGGTTTTCTTGATTCAAATGGTGCCGGCGGCAGTGGCGGTGATTATTTATAGCGCGCTTAATGCTTCGGGAGTGTTAAATCAAACGCCGATTCTGATGGCGGCTGGCGGTGCGGCGATTCTGATAGTGGCGATGTCTGTCTATTGGGCGACTTCTACGGTTTTTGCGATGATCATTGTAACGTTGCCGGGGATGTATCCGTTTCACGCGCTGCGTCTGTCGGGTGATATTGTGACGGGTCGAAGACTAAGGATTTTGCTGAGATTTGCGTGGGCTGTTATTCTGTCCGTGCTTTTGTGGGCGGTTGTTCTGATTCCGGTAATTCTGCTTGACGGCGCGCTGAAGGGGTGGATTAGTGGTATCGATTGGCTGCCAATTGTCCCGACAACTGGCTTGATTTTACTTTACGTAACTATAATTATGATTTCTGTGTATGTCTATTTGTTCTACAGAAAGGTGGTTGAAAGTGACACCAAAAAAACCAAGAATTGACGAAATTAAAGACCTGTTAAATCGTTATAGCTACGAATATTACACCTTGGACAAACCGAGTGTGAGCGATGCGGTTTATGACAGCCTGATGGATGAGTTGAAGAAAATTGAATCGGATCATCCAGAACTGATTACTGTCGATAGTCCTACGCAGCGAGTTGGAAATAAGCTGCTTGATGGTTTTCAAAAAGTAGAGCACGCGCGCCGAATGGTCAGTTTGAATGACGTTTTTGATAAAAGTGAAGTTGAGGCGTGGATTGAGCGAACTGATAAATTGATACCGGGTCAGCGACATGAATTTTTTACGGATATAAAAATGGACGGCTTGGCGTGCGCGTTGATTTATGTCGACGGTGTGCTATTCCAAGCTGTGACACGCGGCGATAGTTTTGTTGGCGAAGATGTAACGAATAATGTTCGGACTATTAAAAACGTACCGCTTCGTCTGCGTGAAGCGGTGGGTTTTGAGAATTTTTTACATGGTCGGACAGAGATTCGTGGCGAAATTGTCATGTTGAAACGGGATTTTGAGGAGATTAATAAAAAGCAGAAATCTCTAGGGTTGCCTACATTTGCCAATCCGCGCAATTTGGCTGCGGGAACAATCCGTCAATTAGATCCTGCGCTGGTGGCGGCGCGCCCGTTGCATTTTCGCGGATATGATGTGATTCGCGATGATAGTTCGGAAGTTCCGACGAATAATTTTGCCTACGAGGCTTTGACAGCGCTGGGGATTTCTCGCAATCAGCAAGCCAGTGTCTTTGATAATTTATCCGACGTGATGAAATTTGTTGATGAGTGGAGCGACAAGCGTCATGACTTGCCGTTTAATACGGACGGGCTGGTTGTTAAGATTAACGATCGAGAGATATACGACAATCTCGGGATGGTGGGCAAAAATCCGCGTGGGGCGGTGGCTTATAAGTATGCAGCCGAAGAAGCTACGACGATTGTTAGAGATATAGTCATTTCTATTGGGCGAACTGGCGCGGCGACTCCGGTGGCTGTGTTTGATCCGGTGGTGGTGGCGGGGACTACGGTGCAGCACGCCAGTTTGCATAACGCCGATGAAATTGAGCGTTTGGATATCCGGCGAGGCGACACTGTGGTGATTTTTAAAGCTGGCGATATTATTCCGCAAGTTGAGAGTGTCTTGAAGGAATTGCGGCCTGCAGACTCTGAGCCAATTGATTATGAAGCAGAATTAAAACGGCAATATCCGGAGTTGGAATTTGTGCGACCGGAAGGTGAAGCTGTTTATCGAGTTAAGGGCTCTAACGGTCCGCTGATTTTGAAGCGAGCTCTGGCACACTTCGCGTCTAAGGGCGCGCTTGACATTGATACGCTTGGCGAAAAGAACGTGGAAGTTTTGATTGACAATGGTTTGGTCAGAGATTTGGCGGATATTTTCACGCTTACTAAAGACGATTTGTTGAAGTTGGATCGGTTTGCTGATATTTCTGCGCAAAAGTTAATTTCTGCAATTGCTGATAAAAAACGCCCAGAATTAGAGCGATTTTTGTACGGTCTGGGAATCCGTCATATTGGCGCGCAAACGGCGATTGATTTGACGAATCATTTTGAGAGTATGGAAAATTTGGCGAAAGCGACGATTGATGATTTGCGACAAGTTGATGGCGTGGGTGAAATTGTTGCCGAATCTGTAGTGGCGTGGTTTGCTGATGAGGATAATGTAAAATTGCTCAATAAATTTACCGAGCTAGGCGTCATTCCTCGGTTTAATAAAAAATCTGGCGAGTTGAGTGGAAAAAGTTTTGTCATCACGGGCACTCTGAAATCTATGGGACGCGACGCCGCTGCGGATAAAATTCGTAATCTCGGTGGAGTTTTTCAAACCGCAGTTTCTAAAGACACGACATATTTGGTGGCTGGTGGTAAGGTTGGTGCTAGTAAATTGAAAAAGGCTGAGCAATACGGCACAAAAATCATTGACGAAGAAGTATTGTTGAGGATGATAGAAAACGCGGGATGAATTAATATATAATTTACATATGGATAAGATTAAAAAACCGAGACTCTACTGTTTTTCTCCAGCAGTAATGTTGGCGACGCTTACTATTGAAATTATTCTGGCGATATATACTTTTTGGAAATATAAATTGAATGCTGTGACAAAGATTGTGATCATGCTGTTGATTTGTTTGGCACTGTTTCAATGGGCTGAATATAACGTTTGTGAAGGTGCGATTCTTCTGGATAATCTCGGCTGGGCTAAACTTGGCTATATTGCAATTACTATGCTTCCACCTCTGGGTATTCATTTGATATATGAAATTTCTGGCGATAAGAGGCGGTGGATTCCTGTGCTTGGTTACACTTTTGCCGCAATGTTTATTAGCTATTTTCTATTGGAGGCTAACGGAATTAAGTCTGGGGCTTGCCTGGGTAATTATGTGATTTTTGAAAACCAGCCGGGCGTCGGAATGTGGTATGGTTTGTATTATTACGGCCTATTATTTGCGGCAATTGCTTATGCGTACGTTAGGAGTAAAACCTCCAGCAAACACATTCGGCGTTCTCTAGGTTCGTTGATTGTGGGATATGTTCTATTTATGGCACCTACGACGTTTGTTAATATTATCGATCCATCGACTATTATCGGAATTCCGTCAATTATGTGTGGATTTGCAGTTTTGATGGCGGTAGTTTTAGCTGGGAAAGTTTTGCCAGAATACGTAAATGAGAAATGATGCTTGTGTTTTTTTGGGTGATAATGCATAATTAAACATGAGCTGGTACGCATAGGGGCATTCTCCTATGCTTGCCAATTGAAAGACAAACACACATTCAAATATGCCCCGGGTGGGCGCGTAGCAGCTCTTCTATAATGCTTATGGTATGATATAGTTATGGTTACTGTTTCAAGAAAAAGGGAAGAAAAACTAGCAAAATTAGTGCGAGAGTTTTTTGCTGTTCATCCAGACGTGAAGCTTGTGGCGATAACTGGTAGCGCCGGAAAGGCTAGTGCGAAAATAGCTATCGGTACGGTTTTGGCGCAACAATTTGATATTCAACTTCGCAATGAAGAGCCGAAGACGAAAGCTGATGTTTTCCTTCAGATGATGGGCGTGAAAATGCCTGAAAAAGGCTTGTTCAAATGGTGGAAAGTGATGCGCGCCGTAAAGAAGAGAATTAAGGCTGAAAAACCGGAAGTTCAGGTAATTGTTCAGGAGTTTAATCCAAAGGAACTTGGCTATAACGATTGGTTTAAGGCTTATGTTGTGCCGGATATTACGGTTGTAACTTCTGTGACGAACGGTCGAATGCAGGTTGAATATTCCCTGGAAGAAGTGGCGAATGAGATGATTTCGCTGGCGAATTTCTCGCGAATGGCGATGATAAATCGTGATGACATTGACGGGCGTTTTGCTAGTTTTTTGACAAATCCTAATATCACTACGTATGGAAGTGATCCGGTGGCGGAGTATAATTTTGACGATCGTAATTTTTCCCTGAAAGATGGACATCACGGCTTTATTATGTCGCCAGAAAATCCTAATGGACTAGAAGTCAACGTTAAGCTAATTGGTGAGCATAATATTCGTCCAGCGATCGTGGCGGCGGCTATTGGGTATGCGTTTGGTGAAACTGAGGAGAATATAAAAAAGGGCATAGAAAATTTGCGTCCACTGCCTGGCAGGATGAATTTGCTGAAGGGTGCGGACAATACTTGGTTGATTGATGATAGCTATAGCTCGACGCCGTTGACTGCCTTGGCTGCTTTGCAATCTTTGTATCGAATTGAAACTCCGCAGCGCATTGCTGTACTTGGTAATATGAATGGTTTAAAGGGGATTTTCGAGCAAGCTCACGCTGAACTTGGCTCTCATTGTAGTCCGGATTTGTTGGATTGGGTTGTGACGGTTGGTGAGAAAGCTAATCAATATTTGGCGCCGGCCGCTCGTCAAAAAGGTTGCCAGGTGAAGGAATGCAAGAATGCCATCGAGGCTGGGTCTTTCGTGCGCGACAAATTGAAATCTGAAGGCGTCGCGTTATTTAAGGGTTCAAGCGGCGGCGTATGGCTAGAGGAATCTATAAAAATCAACCTTCATAGCACTGAGGATGATAAATACTTAGTCAGGCAAACGCCGGAGTGGATTGCTAGGAAAAACCAATTTTTCTCACAATTTAAAGATTAATGTGGTATATTAAATTCAAGGTATATAAAACAAGGGGGAATGATGGATCAAGGTAATCAACCTGCACCGCAGCCGCAATATAACGGCGTACCGATGCAACCAAAAAAGAAGAAAACGGGATTGATAATTGGCATAGTGCTGGGAGTTATAGCTCTTATTGCTATTATTTCTGCTGTGCTAGTTTATTTCTTGTGGTGGCAGAATCCAGAAAAGATGGTTACGGATGCTGTGTCTAATGCTATTATGGCAAAGAAGATGACTGCCGACGGTAAGGTGGTTATTGATATGCGCGACCAAGGAAAAATAGAGCTAAACGTAAAGACTGCTACTGATTCGGGAAAGTCAAAGGCGAATATTGACGCTAAGCTTAATATTAAGGGAGTTGAGAAAAATATCCCTCTTAAGGGTGATGCGGTTCTTGATAGTGACGGAACGATATACGTGAAGATAAATAACTTTAAGGATTTGTATGGCACTTTGCTTGAGGTAGTTATGGAGTCTTCGTCTGGCGGAAACCTATCAAGATCTCAAATAGAAACTTACCGTGATCAGACATTGGAGAAGATGGGTTCTGAGATAGATAAAATGAGCGACACGTGGATGAAGATTTCTCCAGATGAAATCGGTAGCGAATACAAGTGTGGAATTAACGCTCTGAAGAAAATTCAAAGTGACGAAAGTGCACGTAAGGAATTGGCTCAGATTTATCAAAAGAATAGTTTATTCACTATAAAAGATTCAAAGATTAGTGATCGTAACGGCGGACGCGGCTTTGAATTGCAAGGTAATAATAAATCTAATTCGTCAAAATTTGAGGAAGAGTTTAAGAATTCATCAGTCGGTAAGGCGCTCAGTAAGTGTGGAAAATCGAATGGTCACGATAGCAATGACGAATCGACATCTATTGACGAATCTTCATTGAAAGTGTGGGTTGATAGGTCATCTCATGAACTGAAAGCTGTAGAGCTTAAGGGCAATGATAAGAAGGCTTCTGTAGAAATTTCATTTGACATCAATGTGAATAAATCTGAAGAAATCAAGGTTCCTTCGAGCGCTGAGAGCTTGAAAGAGTTTATAGAAGGTTTTATGGAAGGGTATTCGAGTGGATTGTCATCAACCTCGACCAGGTAAATAACTTAATTGTCTAATAATAATCCCGTTCGTAATGAGCGGGATTATTTGCTATAATTACAGATATGAGACGCTATAATCCGACAGAAATTGAACAAAAATGGCAAAACAAATGGGAGGCTGATGGCACTTATGCGGTTGATCTTAATGATACAACCCGACCTAAATATTACAGTTTGAGCATGCTTCCGGGGATTACGGGGGCGGGAATTCACATTGGTCACGGTCGTACTTTTCAATTTGCCGACATCAAGGCACGATTTAAGCGTCAGCAGGGTTATAATGTCTATCATCCAATCGGCTGGGATAGCTTTGGTTTGCCGGTTGAAAATTACGCTATTAAAGTCGGAAAAACGCCGCGTGTAGCGCACGATGAGGCGAAAGTTCACTTTAAGGAGCAATTGAAGCGACTTGGGTTTAGCTATGATTGGACAAAAGAAATTTCTACAGCCGATCCAGAATATTACAAATGGACTCAGTGGATTTTTACGCAATTGTATAAGCACGATTTGGCATATCAAAAAGAGCAGCCGCAATGGTGGTGTGAAACTGATAACACAGTGCTTGCTAACGAACAGGTTGAAGGTGGCAAATGTTGGCGCTGCGGTAATCCTGTGACTAAGCGCAATCTTAAGCAGTGGTTTTTCCGAATTACGGCGTATGCAGATGAAATTTTAGAGGCAACCGATGCGCTTGATTGGACGGAAATGGTTAAAACCATGCAGAAGAATTGGATTGGTCGATCAGTTGGCGCGGAAGTTGAGTTTACAGTCAGTGGTCAAGATTCCAAGATTACAGTTTTCACAACTCGTCCTGACACGTTATTCGGCGCGACGTATGTAGCTTTGGCACCGGAGCATCCTCTGATTTCTCAATTGGTCAATTCTGATACACGCGAAAAGGTTGAAGTGTATATCCAAGCTTCGCAGCAAAAATCGGATGTTGAGCGCCAAGAGAATAAAGAGAAAACGGGCGTATTTACTGGCAGTTATGTCATAAACCCAGTTAATGGTCAAAAATTGCCAATCTGGGTGGCAGATTATGTTTTGGGTGGCTATGGAACCGGCGCAGTCATGGCAGTGCCAGCGCACGACGAGCGCGATTTTGCGTTTGCCGAGAAGTTTGACTTACCGATTGTCCAGGTTATTGATAAGCCTGAGCATTCAGCCAATGCTGGCTGTTATTCTGGTGAAGGTGAGTTGATAAATTCCGGACAATTTAACGGGACCAGGAGTGAGGATGCTCGCGAGCAAATTGTTGCGTGGCTGGAGCAGCAGAATTCTGGGCGAAGTAAAACCACGTATAAAATGCGCGATTGGCTAATTTCTCGTCAGCGCTATTGGGGCGCTCCAATTCCAATTGTTCATGTTGATGGTCGTGCACCAATTGCCGTGGCTGATGAATGTTTGCCGGTGATTTTGCCAGAGGTGGAGAACTTTAAGCCAACGGGCGGTAATACTTCTGTTTTAGCCCAGGTTGATGATTGGGTACGAGTCTGGGTGGATGTTGAAACTGGAAAAACTGTGCCGATTACGGAAAACAAGCCTGACGGCGACAATTGGGTAGAGGGCCGTCGTGAGACTGACACTTTGGATGGCTATGCTTGCTCTAGTTGGTATTTCTTACGATATCTCGACCCGCACAATGATAATGAAGCGTGGAATCCTGAGAGAATTAACCATTGGATGCCGGTTGATTATTACAATGGTGCCGACCATGCCGTGGCTCACTTGCTATACAGTCGTTTTTGGATGCGATTTTTCTATAAGCTCGGTCTCGTTCCAACTCCAGAACCTTTCAAGCGAATGATGTACAATGCTTACATTATGGCACCAGACGGTCAGAAAATGTCCAAGTCCAAGGGTAATGTCATTGATCCGATGGAGATTATGGATAGTGGATATGGCGCTGATGCGCTGCGAGTTTACGAAATGTTCATCGCGCCTTATGACATGGACGCGCCATGGGATCCTCGTGGTGTTCCGGGAACTTACAGGTTCTTAAATCGAGCATGGAATTTGGTTCAGGAGTTCGTTGATAAGAATAACTATTCAAGTAATTCTCCTGAAATGGATGAAAAAACAGCTCAAGAATTATTGCGATTAACTCACTCGACGATTAAAAAAGTTACTCGTGACATTGAAGATGAGAAGTTTAACACGGCCGTGGCTTCGATGATGGAAATGGTCAATGGTCTGTATAAGATAAAAGAATCGCACGGAATTGACATGTCAGATGAATGGCGATTTGCATTAGAAAGCTTGATTCAGATTTTGGCGCCTTTTGCTCCGCATATTACAGAGGAATTGTGGCATGAAATGGGTCATGATGATACGGTTCACGTTGGTCACTGGCCAAAGTGGGATGAAAAATATCTAAAGAGCAGCGTGATGACTATTATAGTTCAAGTGAACGGCAAGCTTCGTGCGAAGCTTGAACTGCCGAGTGACATGGACAAGCAGGGTGTTGAAGCGGCAGCCCTAGCTGACGAAAATGTCCAGAAATTCACAAACAATAAACCACCTAAAAAGATGGTTTATGTTCCGGGTAAGTTGGTGAATATCGTGGTTTAGCTGTCTTGATCTTTCACTTTCTCTGCTGCAGCCGCTTCACCAAAAGCGTCTGCGGTAACATCAATCCTGACTTTGTCTCCTGGCTTCAGTCCTTCTTCGGTTTTGGTGACCATGTTGGCTGTTACTCCGCATCCTCGAAAAGTATCGTAGCTGGTAGATTTAGGCAATCCTAGACTCTCTTCTAGTGTAGCCTGTGTGTCGCATATCTGCTCTCGTGCGTTTTTTGGGTCGTAAATAGTTATCTCTGCAGAAGCAGTTTTTTCTGTGAGTTTATCCAACCCAACGATACCGCCTATGGCCATAGCTACAGCTAGTGCTCCTGCGGCCATTTTGGTTGGTAGGTTTTTGTTGTTTTTCTCTGGGGTGGCACTTATTTCCTCGTCTGTTCGAGCCTCTGGTACCGCACTAGTGCTATCATAGCTATCTGATTTAGTAAATACAGCATCCATCAAGGCTGTTATTCCCTCAGTTTTGGGATAAACCGCGTCTACTAATGCAGTTAAATCATCTTTATCGTTACTTTGTTCGTTACTTTGTGATGTAAATTGTTTTTCGCTCATGTCTTAACATTAACATAAACGACATAAAAAGTCAATATTATTATCTAATTTGCAGACAAGCTCTTGAGATTGTCCAATAAAAAAGGTATAATGGTACGTAAGTTTTATGACAACCTAAAAGAGGAGAATAAATTATGGCACAACCTAAGAAACAGAGTAGCCCACGTAAAACTGGTCTTCGTCGCAGTCACTTGGTATTAAAATTGGCACGTCGTGTTAACGCAACTTCACCAGTTAAAGTGAAGACAACCAAGCGTGAAACTGGTAAAACAACAAAATAATAATTACGAACAGGACGCTTAATAATGGCATCAAACCGTCATTTGGGACGAATTGTCGCACTGCAAACACTTTATGAACATGAATTTCGCAAAGAGGTTGGTGATAGCGATGTTGATTATAAGACTATTTTAAAGCGTAATTTGGCTGAATATAAATCATCGGTTGACGATATTGAATTTATCGATAATTTGATTAGCGGCGTACTTTCGACGCAGAGTCAATTGGACGAGAAATTGCAGCCATTGGCGCCAGAATGGCCTATTAGTCAGTTGCCGCGAATTGATCGGGCGGTACTTAGAATTGGTTTATATGAATTGCTATATTGTGCAGATACCGTTCCGCCGAAAGTGGTGATTAATGAAGCGGTAGAGTTAGCGAAAGCGTTCGGTTCGGATAACTCGGGTAAGTTTGTGAATGGCGTGCTTGGCACGGCACTCCGTACTCTCGTGGAGGAGTCCGACAGTGAGAACAAGCAACTTTGATAAGATAAAAAAATATTTTGGTGGCAGCAAGAAGCCATTGATTCAGGAAATTGTACGCGAGCCAACTGCTGGTGGCGTGATTTTTCGTCGTAATAAAAAGGGCGAGGCGGAATTTTTGCTATATCAAGACGCTCGCGACCGCTGGACAATTCCCAAAGGTCATATTGAGCCAGGTGAAACAGCTCAAGTGACGGCTCGTAGGGAAATCGGCGAGGAAACTGGACTAAAGAAAATTGAATTGCACGGCTGGCTGGGCAAGGTGAATTTTCGTTATCGTCGAATCGATAAATTGGTATTGATGACAACGCAAGTTTATCTGGTTAAGGCGCTGGATCCTAATGAGAAACTCCAAAAGGAGGAATGGATGAATGGTCTTAAATGGTTCAGTTTTCATGAGGCGCTGGATGAAGTTGAATATGAAGATATTGGCAAGCTGATTCTTTTGGCAATGAAACGAATTAGACAGGAGAACTTATAAATGAACGGAATGAACACTGCGCCATATCAAGATTTTGCGCGCGAAAAATTGGGTTTTGAATTTACGAATTTGGATTTGCTGATTACAGCTTTGACTCACCGTAGCTATGTGAATGAGCATCGAAAATCCGTTCATCACCACAATGAGCGTTTGGAATTCTTAGGTGATGCGGTTTTGGAATTGGCGGTAACAGAATATTTGTTTACGCATTTTTCTGAGCCAGAGGGAATTTTGACTGCTTGGCGGGCAGCTTTGGTGCGAACGGAAAGTATTGGCGATGCTGGCGATAAGTTGGGGTACGGCCCGCTGATTCGTATGTCAAAGGGTGAGAAGAACGGCTCGGAGCGAGCACATTTACAGATTTTGGCTAATGCATTTGAGGCGGTAATCGGCGCGATTTATTTGGAGCGTGGTTTTGATGATGCTCGCGATTTTATTCATAAGCATATAATTGTTAAGTTGGATGGAATTTTGGAGTCTGGCAGTTGGCGTGATCCGAAGTCGTATTTGCAGGAGATTTCTCAGCGAGTTGACAATCAAACGCCGGTATATAAAGTCCTGAGCGAAGAAGGTCCAGATCACGATAAAGTTTTTACTCTTGGGGTTTTTGTTGGTGATAATATGATGGGGCGAGGCATTGGTCCATCTAAGCAAGTTGCCCAACAGCAAGCTGCTCGTGCTGCAATTGCTAAATATAAAGAATCTGGAGAGAAATAATTAAAGTTTGCACGGCGTAAACTGCTCGTGTATAATGAAAATACAGTTTAATTCCAGGAGGAGGGGCAGAATGTCAACAATAGATCAGCAGTTTGTAGAATATACTGTAAAGGCGTTGGTTGGACATCCAGAAGACGTCGTAGTAGACCGAACGATTGATGAAAAGGGCGTTTTACTAACATTGACAGTTAATCCAGCAGATTTGGGCCGAGTTATTGGTAAACGCGGCAGTACGGCACAGAGTTTGCGTACACTTCTGCGAGCTTTGGGCGCAAAGAATGACGCTCGATATAACTTGAAGATCGTTAACAATGATGGTTTTTCTGGCGCACGCGAGGAAAATGATTATAACGGTAATGCTTCTGTGGATAACTCAACAGATGAAGCTGTGGAAAATGAATCATCTTACGCAGAAAACACCAGAAAAGAGCTTGCAGAACTCGACGATCTTGATATATAATTAAAACCAGTTCAAGCACAGACATTATGCGAGAACAGCTCTATGCGAGACAATGGGTAACCATTGAGAGCCTTATTTGTGCTAAAAAACCGTCCTTATTGGGGCGGTTTTTTGGTGGGGAATAATTTCTATAAAAAGACATGAAAATAGCCCGCCGAGGCTCAAGTTGGGACTTGATGTCTCAACGAGCTATTTTCTCAGCGGGCTTTAGCCCTTGCGCGGGGTGAGCTCCCATTCGGAGCTCGGATTGCACCACGGCTCATGGTAGCTGTTCTCCACGTGCTGCGGGAGAAACTTCCGACACTCACCATACTTCTCGAGTTCGCAGATACGCCTGAGGCATACTGCGGTGGTATCTGACAGGAGGAACTTCCTCGCCAAGTCACTACCGACAATCTCTCTAAGGAGACTGAATATAGAGACTTTAGTTTTAACTCCCCAATCAATCTGAGGGAACCTCTCCTTCAACATGAGCACGTCATCTGGTGTAGGGCTAAAGAATCGGATGGCGCATCTATCACGTTCTGAGATGAATGTTGCGTCTATCGGGTGTGCACCTCCTCCCTGAGGGTTAAGAATAATCCGGTTCACTTCAGTCCCCGGGAAAATATCCTTAGCGAGGTTATTCGATAACCGGTCAGAATCAATTTCTGTCCGGGTATCGGTCCATACGGTGATGACGGTATAATCCTCGTAAGTCTCTATTGTAGAGGGGCTAGGCAATCCAATCTCTGTCAGAAACCTCTTCCACCTGTCTACGCTCCGACGCATGACAATTCCTTCCTATGTAAGGGGCTACTTCTGTTCGGTTGAACAAAAGCTGATATATATATCATACCTGGACAAAAAAGTCAACACTTGCTACACTGTAACAGATG
>CALIRX010000044.1 GCA_938042055.1 uncultured Candidatus Saccharibacteria bacterium | reverse complement strand
AAAAACGCTCGTGTTAAACGGGCGTTTTGTAGTATAATAAGCATATGGTTACGGGAGAAAAAAGACAGCAATTAAGTTGGTTTTTGACGCTTGTTATTGTGGCTATTGTTAGCTTTGTGGCGGGAGCTCGCTCTGATGCACTGTTTGCTAATGTGGCGTCGGTATTTGGTGTTAGAACTTCAAATAAGACAATCGACTTATCTAGCGTTCAAAAAACATATCAAGAACTGATTGCTAATTATGACGGAAAATTGGACACTCAAAAGTTAATTTACGGCGCTAATCGCGGGCTAGTTGAAGCGGCTGGCGATCCTCATACGGCGTATATGGATCCTGATGAGACGAAGGAGTTTGACAAGTCATTAAGCGGTCAAATTGGTGGTGGAATTGGTGCGGAGATTGGTCTTAGGAATAATAAGCCAACTATCATAAAACCCCTGGAAAATAGTCCAGCTCAGAAGGCGGGAATTAAGGCTGGCGAGGCGATTGTTAAGGTGAATGACGAGGCTTCTTCTGACTGGTCAGTGGAAAAAGTTGTGAGTAAAATTCGTGGAGAAGTTGGTACGTCTGTTAAATTGACGTTATTAAGTGGCAGTCAAACGCGTGAAGTGTCGGTTGTGCGTCAGAATATAGTTTCTCCGGCAGTAGAGTCAGAAATTGATGGAGAAATTGGTATTTTGAAAGTTAATCGATTCGGCGATGATACGGTAAGCTTGTCCAGAAAATACGCTTCGGAATTTGTTGAAAAAGGCGTTAAGAAGGTGATTTTGGATCTGCGAAACAACCCGGGCGGGACGGTTGGGGCTGCTCAAGGGCTATTGGGTATTTGGCTGGACAATCAAATAGCTATGACCGAGCGTCGAGGTTCTGAGATTGTTAAAACGCTGCGTACAACTGGAACTCCAATTCTGGGCAATATGAAGACGGTGGTGCTTATTAACGGTAACAGTGCCAGTGCTAGCGAAATTACGGCTGGGGCACTTCGTGAATACGGAAAAGCCACACTGGTTGGGCAGAAGAGTTACGGCAAGGGAAGCGTGCAGATTGTGCTTGGACTGCCTGGCGGGTCGCAAATGAAAGTTACTGAAGCCAGATGGTATACGCCAAAGGGTAAAAATATAGATAAAACTGGTATAGAACCTGATGTAAAAGTTGATCTTTCGTCGGACGATGTCAATAATAACGTAGATCCGCAGATGGATAAGGCGAAGTCGTTATAAAGCTTGTGTTTTTGGGCTGGACAACATAAAATGGAGATAGTATGAACGGACAAAAAAAGAAGATTTTACTAGTTGAGGATGACATGGCTCTGTCTGCGGTTTATCGGTCGCGGTTGGAGATTGAGGGGTTTGACGTTAGGGAAGCCAACAATGGAGAAGACGCTCTGTCTGCCACTGTTGAATATCGTCCAGATCTGATTCTTTTGGATGTAATGATGCCAAAGATTAGTGGTTTTGATGTCCTGGATATTCTTCGCAATACACCAGAAACTGCTAACGTGAGGATTATTATGCTGACGGCGCTTAGTCAGCCAAAGGACAAGGAGCGTGCTGAGAGCTTGGGTGTTGATGATTATTTGGTGAAATCTCAGGTTGTAATTGGCGACGTTGTGGCGCGCGTAAAGCATCATTTGGGTATTCAATAGAAGCTAAGCTGAGTAAAAGAAGTCATCCTCTACGGGGGTCGACTTTTTGTTTGTTTTTTGGTATAAAGTAGTTATATATGGAAAAATCAAAGCCAACACAGAGCCCTGAACAAGAACAACGAAAAACCCCGAGAGATTATGTAGTTGCAACTTTTCCTGTTGATACCGATCCAGATAATGCAAGGCGTCCACTAACCGTTATTCGCAGTGGTCAAGACGGAGAGGGCGTTAAGTATGACAGAGGTTGGAATCCTATTGGTATGTTGGTCGTATGTGACACTGATTCCGAGAAGGGTATTGGTCCGATTAAGTTGTTTATGGAAGTATATAAACTGGTTAAAGTTGATGGAGAGCATACTACTAAAACTGCGATTGTGCCATTATGGAGCATTCAGGGTCTAGAAGCAAATGAAGGTTATATTAAGTATCTTTATGGAAAAACTACTAGGGAAATGATTGAAGAAGGAAAAAGAGCTGCTGAGCAAATTTGGCGGCAGAAACATTCGGATAGTGATTGGAATGAGCTATTGGATGTGAAAGCGTCTCCAGAAATCCCTAGCGACGACTTGGATACAGAAGGTAATTCTGAGAAGTCTTTAAAGGGTGAAGTTAGTCCCGCAATGGGGAATCTAGCCGTTAAGGCTGTTGAAGTTTCGCCAGTGAAGACGGATAAGACTGGCGTCGGCTCACCAGCCTTGAAGATACCTGAACCGACCATGGAATTGATCAGGGCAACCGAAGCCAATGGCGCAGTAGGTTTGCCAGCGGTTGAATCAGTTAAAAAGCCAGCGGTTAAGGCTACTGGAATTAAAAAGCCAGTAGAGACGGGGCTAGATGAAAGTGATAACCCAGAGCTAGATCGTTTTGATGAGAGAGTGCGAGAACTGATGAAGCCTCTAGAGACTGATGTAGACGGCATGCCTTTTGAAGACGAATCTGTGCGAGTAAACTATGATTATCTATATGATCCGAATTATGTGCCGTCAAATAATGTAGAGGATGCTGCCGTTAGAAATCCAAAAGGTGTTCCTGTATCTGAGAATAGCTTTAATGCTGCGAAAGAGGCTATTTATGATCTAGCTACGAATCCATCGTTAATGCAAATAATTAATCCCGAGAGAGCGCTTGACCCTGAAGCGATCATAAATGGCATTAGATCTAGTCATCTTACGCGTTGCCGCTTGTTTGAATATTTAACCTCCAGTCTTGATAGGCTGGCGGTAGTTAATCCAGGCGCTTTGGCAGACAGAGTCTTTCGCGACTCATATGATAATCTAAAATCTCCTAATTACCTCGGAGGTAATTATTATGCGGGTAAAATGCGCAGTCGTGAATATACTGTAGTGCTGGCAATTGCTATGATGGACGGCTCATTTGATGTAGACAGACAAGACAAAATGGTTACTCATTACAGGGGTGGCAAAGAGAGAAGTGGTATGCATAGGGATTCTGCAAGGGCACTTCTCGAATATGTAAGAAATAATTATTAATAATAAAATAACTCCGCACAAACGGAGTTATTTTAAGTAAAATTTTTACCGATTAAAGAACAACAACTTGCGTTCGGCGTTCTGATTTGCCGGTAAACTTGGTCTTCTTAACCGATTTGAAGCCAACTACGCCATCTTTTGCGGCGTGGATGGTGAAATTGCGGCTAACATATGTGCCGTCACCAGCAATCTTTGTGGCACCAGTTTGGCGGACCAAGACCTGTCCAGCAGTAACTTTTTGACCGCCAAATCGCTTAACGCCAAGACGTTGACCAGCATTGTTGTGGATGTTCTTACTAGAACCACCAGCTTTAACCTTTGACATTCTTTACTCCTTATAGTTTCTATAAAACAATCTGTTCTAGTTTATCGAAAATGAAGCCAGTTGTCAAGCGGTTTTGGCTATATCTGCCGGTTTTAATACTAATATTTCTCTGGCAACAACTTGATCTTCACGGTAATATAAGAGGTTTTTATCGATAATTTGCTGATATCCAAGTTTTTTAAGATTTTTTATCAGAGGCAAGTGAGTGAATTTACCTTCGCGATTTTGCCACGCTGGAACAGCTATACAAAGTGTCGTGTCTGGGCGAATTTGCGAATGGATATTTTGTAGAAAATCGCTAATTATGTGATTACAATTTCCGACTACTTCGTGAAGTTTTTCTGGGCTGGGTGGTGCGGAAAACGGCTGACCTAAATATGTCTCGCAAACAACGCGAGAAATTCGCTCTTTCTGTTCATTTGTTAACTTTACAGAGGTGGCGTCGGCCTGATGTGCTTGCCAGAAAGTGTTTGTCGAAAAAGTTTTTTCCACCCAGCTCATATTTTCGGTCGTGTAAGATATCATCTTACCGCTCAAATCACTGCCGTAAGCATTCACGCCGATAAGCGCAGCTTCTTGTAGTACCGTTCCTGTGCCACAAAACGGATCCCAAAGGTAATCGTTAGGTTTTGCGCCAGATAGGTTAATCATAATTTGTGCAAGTTTAGGCGGAAGCATTCCCACGAAGGCGTCGCGCTTTGGTCGTCCGCGGTCGCGCTGAGTATACGAATTGATATTTTGAGCGCCACGACTTTCAGCGATTATCAAATCTCCATACACGTTCTTAGCTATAATAATTTCAATTTTCGCCTCAGACCTGCCGAGTTTATTATTGTGAGAGGTCGCAGTGGACAGAGCGGCGGTTTTATTAGGAATTAGACGCAAACTGACGCCAGATTTTCTCAGGTTATTTTTCAGGATAATTCCTATTTTTTGAATGTTGCGCGGATCCATTTTATTGCCATAAAAACTTATTCCAAGCGTTATTTTTTTCTGGCTATGTGAAAGTTTTTTCGTGTATTTTTCAACAATAATTTTTGAGGCTTGGAGCAGGGTATTGCGGTCTGATTTTTGAGACTTTATCTTCGTGATGACTTGTCCGCATTTAATTGTCCCACCGAGATTGTCAATTGATAAATTGTCGCGATTAACCGTGGCGGCTTGGTTGGAGATCTTTTGGACATTTTTAGCACCGTAAACTGCCTCTAATTCAGCGATAGAGATTTCTGGTTGACGGCCAAGAATAGCTATAAACATGTCGTAATTATAACATTTATCGTGGTATAATGAAGGTTATGTTACCGAAGGTGTTGCAATTGTTAAAGTCGCCACGAGCTGTTATGAGCGTTTTGACGTTGGCGGTTTTGGCAATAATAATTTTTCTATCTCGGCATGAGCTCGTGAAGGCGTGGAATCTGTTTTTGCACGCGGATTTATGGCTATTATTCTTACTATTGCCGTTCCAGATTATCGTGTACTTCGCTGGCGGCGAGATGATTTTTTCGTATCTGAGAGAGAAGAATCTGATTCATCATATTTCCAGGCTGGAGCAGACGAGGATTGCACTGGAGCTTAATTTGGTCAATCACATTTTTCCGTCGGGCGGAGTTAGTGGTATTTCGTATACGACGTGGCGAATGCATAAGCTTGGTGTGAGCTCGGCACGTTCGACATTTGCGCAGGTGATTCGTTACGTTACGGGATTTTTGTCACTTTTGGTTTTGTTGGTGATTGCCGTGTTGGCGCTGGCTATTGACGGCAAGGTTAATCGTTATATCGTTGCCGCTAGCTTTTTGCTGATTATCGTGGTTTTGGCGCTGACGTTTGGTCTGATTTTTGTGTTTTCGTCAAAGCGACGTATGCAGATGACTGCCGCTAAATTGTCTAAATTCATCAATACATTGGTGAAAATTGCAACCTTAGGCAAGAAGCGACGAGTGATGAAGTCAAAGAAAGTCGAAGAGTTTTTTGTTGATATGCAGGACGATTTTCAAGATTTGTCCAATCATCCGAAACTTCTGATAAAACCGATGATTTGGGGAACTGTCTACACTGTTTTTGACGTGGCGATGTTTGCTGTGGCGTTTCTGTCACTGGGTGTTTTTGTCAATCCGGCGATTCTGATGGTTGGATACGGCGTGGCGGGATTGGCGGCGATTGTCGTGTTTACGCCTGGAGGGACGGGAGTTTATGAAACTATTATGATTATTTTCTTAAGCATGGCAGGCACTCCGCCGGATTTGGCGATTGCTGGAATAATTTTGACGCGAGCAATTTTACTTACCGGCACGATTATCTTTGGCTATATTTTCTATCAACACGCACTGATTAAATACGGCAAGCCAGATGATTCCCAGGTTTAGTGTTAGCAATTTCATAGCAGTTGTCAATCAAACTTTTGACGTGGCTTTTGCTGGGACGGTTGAAGTTGAGGGTGAAGTTTCTGGCCTCAAGTCTTATCCTCCGAAATATGCTTTTTTCGATCTGAAGGATGACGATGGGCTGGTTCGGTGTTTCGTTGGTTTTAGCAATTTACGTACGCCAATTGAAGATGGGATGAAGGTTGTTGTTCGGGCAATGCCGGTGCTTAGAGATAAAGGCGCCTTTAGTTTGAATGTTCAAGAGATTCGCCCATTAGGCAAGGGAAGTTTGAAGCGAAGTTTTGATCTTTTGAAGCAAAAATTGACAGTTGAAGGTTTGTTTAATTCTGAAAGAAAGCGTCCATTACCGCAATATCCTCAGAAGGTGGCTGTTATTTCCAGTACAAAAGCGGCGGGATATGCTGACTTTATGAAGATTTCCGGTGAGCGTTGGGGTGGTGTGAAATTCGTAGTCGCCAACGTTAATGTGCAGGGTGCGAATGCTGCAGATCAAGCTGTTCGAGCAATATCATATTTTAATCAAATGTCAGAATCTCCAGATGTGATTGTTTTGATTCGTGGCGGTGGCAGTGCGGAAGATTTGGCGAGTTTTAACGATGAAAAACTGGTGCGTGCAGTGGCGAGCAGCCGCATTCCGACGATGACTGGAATTGGTCATGAGATTGATGAGAGTTTATGTGATTTGGCGGCGGATGTTCGCGCAGCCACGCCGAGTAACGCCGCGCAATTGCTGTTTCCTGATAAACGAGAAGTGATTCGGCATTTGCATTACAGGCTAATTGACGCGAAAGACTCAATTTGTAGAGCTATCGAAGAACAGTCACTTAATGCAACAATGTTGCAAAAAGAAGCGCTAAAACAGTGGTCAGGTCGTGTGGATGCGGCCGTAAATGCAACATTGTCGCAACAAAAAGTCATCGC
The DNA here is from genome assembly GCA_938042055.1 of uncultured Candidatus Saccharibacteria bacterium. Lineage (GTDB taxonomy): Bacteria > Patescibacteriota > Saccharimonadia > Saccharimonadales > Saccharimonadaceae > Nanosynbacter. The sequence continues at coordinate 5,414 of CALIRX010000044.1, read as the reverse complement.
TGAGTATGACCCGGAAATGGCGCTTCGTCGCGGTTATGCAATGATCAAGGGTGATTTACAGATTGGTAATATTGTAGAGATTACAACAAAAGATATAATTATGAAAGCGAGGATTGAGAATAGTGAACAACGATATGACGATTGAGCAAATGATGGCTGAATTGAACGAGCGAATCGCGTGGTTTCAAGGCGATGATTTTAATCTGGATGAGGCGAAACAGAGATTTATTGAGGCGAGAGAGTTATCAAAAAAAATTACTGCCACGCTGGAAGATATGCGACATGATATCGAGATTCTTAGCGAGGATTTTAACGCTGAGTAGGATCTTTACATCAATTAAAGCATAAGCTATACTCTAATTATGATTACGAGAAATAGAAGTGAGCGCGGCTCTGTTAATGGCTGGATGGTCGGCACAATCGGCTGTCTGATATTGTTTTTGATTGCTGGATCTTTGGCAATTTGGGCGTATATGCAATACTCCCGAGAAAAAAGCAGTGTTGATAGTAAAGTTGCGATTGAAGTCGCTAAAGGAAAGAGCGAACAGGCCGAATCAGACCAGAAGAAATTTTCTGAAGAAGCAAAAAACCCGCGTATTGAATTTGTTGGTCCTACTGAATACGGTCGAGTATCGTTCATGTACCCAAAAACTTGGAGTGTATATGTAGCAAATGACGGCAGCGACAGGGGTGATTACAAAGCCTATCTTCATCCAGTTTCAGTTCCTTCGACAATTAATAAAAATAGTCGGTTCGCATTAAGACTAGAGATTATCAATAAGAATATGGATACGGTGCTGAATGATTATCAATCACGACTAAAGAAGGGTGAATTGACCTCAAGTAGTACTGAGTTTAATGGAATTTCAGCAACTCGGATTGACGGTACATTTGAGAAAGAATTGCGCGGCTCTGTGGTTTTGATGAAAGTGCGCGATAAAACTATTCGTTTTTCAACCGACGCGGATACGTTTAAACCAGATTTCCAGACTATATTGAGCACTGTAAAAATCTCTGAATAGAAAAACCCAGTACATATTTGCTATACTAGAATTGTATGGCAGGTAAAGAGTGGAGTGATGCTGATTTTGGGGGATTGCCGAGCGTTTTGGTGGCGGCACATGAGCTAAAAACGCCGCTGGCTTTGATTAGACAATTGGCGCTACTGTTGGACGACGATTTAACCAGTTCTGCCGATAAAACTCAGATTCAGCAACGAATTATTCGGACTTCTGAGCAGGCGTTGCAGCTTACGATCGATTTGGCAAATTCAGCTAATTTAACGCCGTCGTTATTTCCGCTTGAGCCGGTCAACCCGCTGGCTTTATGTCAGCAGGTAGCGATGGAAACAAAGTTCAATGCAATGCTTTATGGACGAAAAGTTAGCTGGCCTAAGAGCGGCAGAAATAGTCAATTGATATTAGCGAACCGAACACTTTTGGGGCGAATTTTAGCGAACTTCTTGAATAACGCGTTGGCGTATACGGAGGACGGATCGGAGATTAAGGTTTCGGTTAAGGCTACAAAAGATGCCGTGAGAATGAGCGTGCGGGATTTTGGGCCGATGATGAGTTTGAAGGAGTATCGGCTTTTGCTTGATGAAATGGAAACGCGAAAAACCGTGCGAACAAGGCCGGAAAGTAGCGGGCTGGGGATTTACGTGGCGAATCAATTTGCGCGGGCGATGAACGGGCGAATTGGTCTGATTCGTCACCGTGATGGATTGACTTTTTATGTAGAAATGCCGATTAGTCGGCAGTTGAGCTTGATATGAAAAAACTGTTAATTGTTGAGGATGATAAGAATTGGGCGGATATTATGGGTAAGTTTGCTATGGATGTTGGTGCGGAATATCGAGTGGCGGTTTCTGGTGGTCAGGCGATTGAAATTATTGACGATTGGCAACCTGACGCTTTAATTTTAGATATGTTGTTGGCTGGCGAAACGGCGATTGCTCTGTTGAATGAGCTGCGATCGCACGCGGATTTGGCAAGTTTGCCGATTGTGGTTTGTACGAATATCGACGTTAAAATGGACGATTTGCGTCCGCTTGGCGTGAAGGCGATTTTGAATAAAACGTCGATGCGTCCGAATGAGGCGCGGGCGATTTTTCGCGAGGTTCTAAATGACGGGGCAGAGTGAACGAGCAAAAGCAATTGTTTTGAGGCGAACGAATTACGCCGAAGCTGACCGAGTTTTGCAATTATTAACGCCAAAAGGTCGACGTAGCGTAATCGCAAAAGGTGTGCGACGCGAGCGTAGTAAATTGGCGGGCGGAATCGAATTATTCGCGATTTGCGACGTGGTTATTCGTTCTGGTCGGGGCGATTTGGGGCTATTAACTTCCGCTCGATTGTCGGCGTTTTATCGGCATATTTTGGAGGATTACGATCGGATGCAGTTTGCGTATTCAGTAATGAAATTGGTTTCTGCGGCGAGTGAAAACATTGACGAACCAGAGTGGTATTATGTGCTGAGTCAAGTTTTAGAGCAATTGAATAATCCCGCGATAAACCAAAAATTGATTGAAACGTGGTTTTATTTGCAATATGCGAGTTTGCTGGGAGATGAGCTGAATCTTCGCACGGACGTAACGACAGCGGCGCTACTTCCTGACAAAAAATATATGTACGATAGCGCGGAAAAAGGTTTGAGATTGGCGGAGCAGGGCGATTTGGGTGCGGACGCCATCAAGTTACTGAGGTTGATTCAGGCAAAACCACTCGCGAATGTGGCGCAAATCGGCGGAATAACTGAGGTTATAAACGATTGCTGGCTGACCGCCAGACAACACGCGGCAGTGTAAAATTGCTTGTAAAATGGTATAATTTAGGAAATAATGTGAATCGCCATGTTGCCAACATGGAGAAAGGTTTTTCGATGAGTCAAGCAAAAATGGAAGATATTATTAGCCTGTGTAAGCGCCGTGGTTTTATTTATCAGGGTTCTGATGTTTACGGCGGTTTGTCTGGAACGTGGGATTATGGTCCGCTTGGCGTTCAATTGAAGCGCAACATTATGAATTTATGGTGGCGAATGTTTGTTGACGAGCGCGACGATATATATGGCGTCGATGCGGCGATTTTGATGAATCCGAAAGTCTGGAAAGCGAGTGGACATGTGGATACGTTTGTTGACCCATTGTGTGAAGATACGGTTAATCATCGGCGTTATCGTACGGATCATATCCTTAAAGACAATGGGGTTGATGCTGACGGCTTGACGATGGAGCAAATGGATGAAGTAATTGCGGAACGGGGAATTAAAAGTCCAGACGGAAATCCGCTAAGCAAATCGCGAACGTTTAATATGATGTTTAAGACGAGCGTTGGCGCCACCGAAAGTGAAGACAGCGTTGCATATCTTCGCCCAGAAACAGCTCAGGGAATTTTTACCAATTTTAAGAACGTTGTTGATAGTTTTTATCCAGACTTGCCGTTTGGAATTGCTCAGCAGGGCAAGGCGTTTCGCAATGAAATTGCGCCGCGAGATTTTGTTTTCCGTAGCCGAGAGTTTGAGCAAATGGAGATTGAATATTTTGTCAATCCAGAAAATTGGCAGGAAGCGTTTGATGAATTGTTGAAGTCGACGCACGAGTTTTTGGAGGCATTGGGATTAGACCCTAAGAATATTCACGAGCTGGACGTTCCGCCAGAGGACAGAGCGCACTACAGTAAGAAAACGATTGACATTGAATACGATTTTCCAATTGGCAAGGAAGAGTTGATGGGAATTGCGTATCGGACTGATTTTGACTTGATGAATATTCAGCGCGTCAGCGGGAAGAGCATGGAATATACGATTAAGGGGACGAATGAGAAGTTTGTGCCGCACGTGATTGAGCCGAGTTTTGGCGTCGAGCGAGCGCTGATGGCGGTTTTGTCGAGTGCGTATCGCGAGGACGAGCAGAACGGCAGCAAGCGTGTTTATTTGGCACTTCCAGAACATTTGGCGCCGGTTAAATTTGCTGTTTCGCCGCTACTTAAGAATAAGCCGGAACTGGTGGAGAAGGCGCGTGAAATTTACGCCAACCTATCTAAGAAAAATCCTGGACGTGTTATGTGGGATGACAATGGAAACATCGGTAAGCGCTATCGCCGTCAGGATGAAATTGGTACGCCGCACTGCGTGGTTGTCGATTTTCAGACACTGGAAGATGACACCGTTACCGTTCGTGAGCGAGATACGACGGAGCAGAGGCGAGTGAGAACGGAGGAATTAGTCTAATGTTGGATATTTTGTCGTTTGATGCAAATAGCATCATAACTCTATTGGTTGGTTTTATAGCTTTCGGTGTTTATAGTAAACAGAAATGGGATAAGAAGAGAAATGCGGCAAAGGCGATTTTTATTGAAATTCAAACAGCAGAAATGAATCTTGAGAAGATTAAAGAAGAGTTATCGAAAAACGATGAATATATAGAGGTACCAGAGAATATATTTTTGATGCCAATAGAAAGTTGGTCTACAAATCGACAAGATTTTATAAAAGATTTTCGTTCAGATGAATGGTCAGCAATCGATAAATTTTATAGTAAATGCAAATTTTATGACCAAAATGCACGATATAACTCTCAGGCGTTTGTAAAAAATGAAGAGCAGATAAGAGTAAATGCACATAGGCTAGTAGCCGATTATGTAGGTGTATTAGCAGAAAAGATATTCGACGCTAATACTAATAAGAACTCCAAGTCAATGCGAGAAGAATTAATCACCAAAGCGCATGAAGAATTTCAAGAAAAAAGCAGATTTATAAAAGAGCGATATTTGGGTGATATTATTAAGCCAATGTATAGCCCTCAAAAGTATCTAACTCAAGCTCGAGTACAGGCTAATGCGATTGAACCATTACTCCTAGGTACAGTTGGGAAGAAGCTTGACAGTATTGCTAATAGGGGATGGATTCGAAATATGTTACATCTATATTTCAAATAACCTACAAGTTATAATTATTATTATGTCAAACGCCATAAACGGACAACTCATCACACACGATTCAGAAGGAGCTATCAAGCGCGATTATCTCTATCGTGTTTCCATAAAGGCTCTGATTTATAATGACGCTGGGCAGATTTTGGTTGTTAAAGAGGATGGGCGGCCGCTTTGGGATCTTCCTGGCGGCGGAATGGATTATGGTGAAACTTTTGAGTCGGCTTTGAAGCGGGAATTATATGAAGAAGTTGGATATAAGGGCAATCTTCGCTATCAGCTTTTTGACGCGTCGGACGAGATTTATGTTGAGCGAATTGATGCTAATCAAATTTGTTTTTCTTGTCGTGTGTGGACGGAAAACTTTGATTTTTCAGCTGGCGTCGATGCGGACGAAGTGATGTTTATGGATCCTGAAGAGTTGCGACTCCAAGAGAGCGAGTCGGGTGCGCCGCTTCGATATAAAGTGCATTTGAAGTGGCAGAA
>CALIRX010000043.1 GCA_938042055.1 uncultured Candidatus Saccharibacteria bacterium | reverse complement strand
GATAAGGTTGAGGTTGAGATGACCCCTTACGATCTTACAAAGGGACGAATCAGCTTCCGCCTACGTGACGATCGACCTCAACAGAGTCGGTAGTCAAATATTAACTATAATCTCGGGTTTACTCGGGAAGGGAGATTTAAACACTTTATGAAAGTTCGTGCAAGTGTGAAAAAAATCAGTCCCGATGATAAGTTAGTTCGCCGCGTTGGCCGTAAAAAAGGCAAGCGTATAGCTAGACTACGTATCATCAACAAGAAAAAACCTAAGAATAAGCAAAGGCAGGGTTAAGCATGGCTCGAATTGCTGGGGTAGTTATCCCAACAGAGAAGCAGGTGCAAATTGCGCTCACCTATATTTACGGTATTGGGCCAAAGCACGCTTCGAGCATCCTTGCGGCGGCTAAAATTGAGCCGACCACTCGGGTGAAAGATCTCACCGAGGCTGAAGAAAACAAGATTCGCGAAATTATTGACAGCGAATACACCGTTGAAGGTGATCTCCAGCGCTTGGTGGCAAATAATATTAAGCGCTTGAAGGATATCAACGCCTATCGCGGTCTTCGCCACAAAGCAGGACTGCCAACACGCGGACAGCGGACTCGTACGAATGCACGAACTCGCAAGGGTCGCGCCATCGCCGTGGGCGGCACACAACCAAAAGCAGCAAGTAAGACCTAAAGAAAGGACTAAGAAATGGCAGACGCAAAATCTACCAAGAAGAAGCAGCGCCGATCAGTCCCAGCTGGTCAGCTGCACATTCAGGCAACATTTAACAATACTATCGTTACTTTTTCCGATAAGAAGGGTAACGTACTAACCGCTTCATCAGCTGGTGCGTGTGGTTTCCGTGGAAGTAAAAAAGGTACAGCCTATGCTTCACAGGTTGCTGCTGAAAAAGCTGCTGAAGCTGCGAAATCTCAATATGGCTTGAAGTCTGTTGACGTTTTCGTGAAAGGTGTCGGCTTGGGTCGTGATGCCGCTATTCGTGCGGTCAGCGCCTTCGATATCTCAGTAGAAAGCATTAAGGACGTAACTGGCGTGCCTCACGGCGGTGTTCGTCCACGAAAGGCACGGAGGGCATAATTATGGCACGAGATAATTCACCAATTGTCAAGCAAAGCCGCCGCGAAGGTTATGCGCTTCATCCAAAAGCACATAAAATTTTGGCGAAAAAATCTGGCATTCCAGGTCAGCACGCACATGGTCGTCAGAATAAGCCAAGCCTATACGCTACACAGCTTCGTGAAAAGCAGAAGGTTCGTCGCTTGTACGGCCTAGTCGAGAAGCAATTTGCTCGCTTAATGAACGAAGCAACACGCGCTCAAGAAGGTTTGGCGGGCGAAAACTTGTTGAAGCTATTAGAGCGCCGTTTGGATAACGTTGTTTATCGTTCTGGATTTGCCGTATCACGTCGCGCAGCTCGTCAACTAGTTAGCCACGGACACTTTGAATTGAACGGCCGACGCGTCGATATTCCATCGATTCGCGTTAAAGCTGGCGATGTCATCACAGTTCGTCCAAAGAGTACCAAGTCAGAGTACTTTACACGAATTGACGATGTAATCAACAATTCAGTCCAAGGTCCACTAAGTTGGCTAAAAGCTGATAGCAAGAAGCTGAAGATTGAAGTAACTGGTTTGCCAAAGCGCGAGGAAGCAGAAGCTGACATCAACGAGCAATTAATTGTTGAGTATTACTCACGATAAAAGAAGGGTTAGGGAAGAATTATGGCAAAAGCAATTTACAATCCAGCACTCGCGAGCGTTGATGATATTTCAGCAACCAGTGCTACTTTTCTAATCGAGCCACTTCACCCAGGCTACGGTAATACTCTTGGTAACTCATTGCGACGCGTTCTGTTGTCAAGCGTCCGCGGTGGCGCGGTTGTAGCTTTCAGGATTGAGGGCGCAACTCACGAGTTTACTACTGTTGAAGGCATCAAAGAAGATGTTGTCGACATTATGTTGAACTTGAAAAACGTTCACCTACGCGTATTTACTGACGATCCAGTTGAACTACGTATTGAGAAAACTGGCGCCGGCGAAGTAACTGCCGCTGACATTAAAACTAATGCTGACGTTGAAGTTGTTAACCCAGAGCAAGTAATTGCTACAATCGACGATCCAAACAAGCATTTGGTTATGGATTTGGTAGTTGAGGCAGGTTGCGGTTATCAGACAATTGAAGAGTCAAGCGAAAAGCGTTTGCACAGCGACATGATTGCTATCGACGCAATGTACTCACCAGTGTTGCGCGTTCGCTACAAAGTCGACTCAACTCGTGTTGGCCAGGAGACAAACTTGGATAAATTGGCAATCACTATTGAAACTAACGGCACAATCACACCTCGTGAGGCGTTCGAAGAAGCAGCAGCGATTCTTGTCAATCAATACACAGCTTTGGCTGGCAACACGATGGTAACTGGTGCGCCAGCACTTGGTGCAGCTAAGGAAGACGAAGAGTCAGAGCTAGCAATGCCAATCGAAGAGCTAAACTTAAGCGCCCGCACGACGAACGCGCTAATTAACAATGAAATCCGCACTATTCGCGATTTGGTAACTTTGACTGAGCAAGATTTGCGAGAATTGAAAGGTTTCGGTTCAAAGGCACTAGACGAAGTACGTGACAAGATGGCGGAGTTGGAGTTTTAACTATGCATAGACACGGATATCAAGGGCGCAAGTTCGGCCGCGAGCGTGATCAGCGACGAGCCCTACTCAAAGGTCTGGCTACCAGCTTGGTTGAGTACGGAAAAATCGAGACCACCTTGCCAAAGGCTAAGGAACTAAAGCGTCACATTGAAAAAATCATCACCAAGGCTAAAAAGGGCGACCTAGCTAGCCGACGTCAGGTGATTGCAGCATTAAGCACACGCGCTGCTGCTTACAAACTAGTTGATGAAATCGCGCCACAGCTAAGTGGCCGAACCAGCGGACACGTTCGCGTTGAGCGAACACGTTTGCGAGTCGGCGACGGCGCTCAAATGGCGATTATCGAATTTGTTGACGATATTAAACCAATGCCAAAGGAAGGAAAATAAGATGAAGACTTATTCACAAAAACCATCTGAAGTTTCTCGCCGTTGGGTATTGTTTGACGCTAGCGAATTACCACTTGGACGTTTGGCTACAGAAATTGCCAAGCATTTGACTGGTAAATACAAGCCAACTTACACTCCTCACATTGACGGTGGCGACTACGTAGTTGTTATCAATGCTGCGCAGACAGTTGTTACTGGATACAAGGAAACTGATAAGTATTACTATCGCCACAGTGGTTTCCCAGGTGGAATTAAGGAAACGCAATTCAAAGAAATGCGCGAACGCCACCCAGAGCGAATTATTGAAGAAGCTGTTAAAGGTATGTTGCCAAAGAACAAATTGCAAGCAGAGCGCCTAAAGCGCCTACGCATTTTTGCTGGCAGCGACCACGCTCACACAGCACAAACACCAGAGAAAGTTGAGGTAAAGTAATATGGCTGCTGATACTTATTTCTACGGCCTAGGACGACGCAAGAGTGCTTCAGCAAGCGTTCGCCTACTTCCTGGAAAAGGTACTATCACTATCAACGGCAAGCCTGCTGCTGAGTACCTGGATGGCAACAAAACCTTACTGGCAGAAGTAACCGACCCACTTGCAATTGTCAGCAAGCAAAAAGAATTCGACGTTACTATCCTAGTTAAAGGTGGTGGCTTAGCTGGTCAAGTTGATGCTATCAAGCTTGGTATTGCAAAAGCTTTGACTGCAGCTCACGCCGACCTGCGTCCAGTTCTAAAGAAGGCTGAACTATTGAAGCGTGACCCACGCGAGAAAGAGCGCAAGAAGTACGGTCTTCGTTCTGCTCGTAAGCGCGAACAATTCTCTAAGCGTTAGTACAGAAAATGCTATCACAAAATACTCCGTTTCACATGCAGGCGGAGTATTTTCATAGTATACTAAAAATATGTTGGACAAGATTATCCATCGCTGGTTGCGGATTCCATATGCATTGAACGTGCATTATTTTTCTCGTCCGGAAAAACCGAAAACGACAATTTTACTTATTCATGGATTAGGCACATCCTGGAAAACATGGACGCCGCTGGAGCCGTATTTACCGAAGGACACGCGAGTTATAGCAATTGACATGCTGGGATTTGGCAATTCGCCCAAGCCTGATTGGAAGTCCTACAACGCCCACGACCAAGCCGCAAGCATCGTCGCCACTTTGCGCAGGGAATTCATAAATCACGTCGATATTGTCATCGGTCATTCTATGGGCTCGCTGGCTGCCGTAGAACTCGCCAAGCAATATCCGAATTTAAGCAAGTCGCTGATTTTGTGCAGCCCGCCGATATATTATCCGAGGGTCGACGAAAAAAATCATCATCCAGAGAAGATTTTGCGTGCGCTTTATGAGTTTTTCAATAGCCATCCGCGCAGCTCGAAACGTTTTTTGCAATTCGCTGATCGGCACAATATTTGGCCTGACACTGGATTTAAGGCTGATGAAGTTACCGCCGAGTCGTTTTTAATCGCTCTGAACACTGCGATTATCAATCAGACGACAATGAATGACATTGCTAAGCTCACTCTTCCGATTGCTATTTTGTCTGGAAAGCTTGATCCGCTAATTGTCGAGAGAAACCTGAAGAAATTGGCAAAAGATCATAACAATATCACTCATACGTCAATGGCAACTCAGCGGCACGAAATAACCGATAAATATGCGAAGAAGCTGTCGGAAATTATGAAAGATTATTTGGCGGGA
>CALIRX010000042.1 GCA_938042055.1 uncultured Candidatus Saccharibacteria bacterium | reverse complement strand
AAATTGACAACTGGAAAAATGAGTTCTCGAACGGGTGAGGTTGTTACAATTGGCTGGCTGTTCGATGAGTTTAAGAAGGCGATTAAAAATGCTGGCGGCGAACCAACTGACGACGTGATTGCTGGCGCGCTTCGTTATCAATTCTTGAAAGTGAAGATCGGCGGCGACGTCATATTTGATATTAATGACGCGGTAAGTTTGACAGGAAATACGGGAAGTTACTTGCAATATGCTCACGCTCGAGCGCGAGGTATTTTAGCTAAATCCGACAAGGAAATTGCCTTTCCGACAGAGTTGTTTGACGAGGACAAAATGCTGGTCAGAAAGTTGAGTGAGTACGTGGACGTGGTTGATCGCGCTAAGGAGAGTTTGGAGCCTCACCACATATGTACATATTTGTTTGAATTGGCGCAGGAATTTAATCGTTACTACGAGAAAAATCAGGTTATTGGTAGCGACAAAGAGGCGCATCGCGTAGGAATCGTGGCAATTTATGCCGACATTCTTAAGGCTGGACTGGCTATTTTGGGAATCGTGGCGCCAAATAAGATATAATATCCAATAATAAAGAATAAAAGGAGAATTTATTATGGCAAAACCTAGTGTCGACAAATCGGCTAAAAAGTTGGTTTCTAAGAGTGCTAAGGCAGCCGCGAAAGTTGCCGCTCTTAAAGAGAAGAAAATTGTAAGTGCAGCTATAAAAGACACTCATATGGCTGGATTTGTTAATTTTATTCGCGAACAGGGCGTTGTCGGTATGGCGGTTGGTTTGGCAATCGGTACCGCGGCTGGTGATACTGTGAAAAAATTGGTAACAGCATTTATTGATCCGCTAGTACAGCTGGTTGTCGGTTCTCAGCAAGGATTGCAATCAGCTTCATTCACAGTTGAAGTTGCTGGACGTAAAGGCGAGTTTTTATACGGCGCATTCGTTAGCTCGTTAATTACGTTGATAGCCGTTGCATTTGTTGTATATGCAATCATTCACTTCTTGAAACTCGATAAATTAGATAAGAAAAAAGATTAAAACCTTAACTAATAAGTGTGCCTACTGATTCTCCGCGGGTTGCGCGGAGAATATTTCCGTCTGTGATCAAATCACAAATTACAACTGGAATGTGTTCGTCCATGGCTAGTCCAATTGCTGCCTTATCCATAACGGCAATGTTAGGATTTGTCAGGGCTTCTTGGTAAGATAAATGATCAATTTTTACGGCGTCAGGGAATTTCATAGGATCTTTATCGTAAACTCCGTCGACTTTCGTTGTTTTAACCACGGCGTCACATTGCATTTCCAGTGCTAGATTTAACGCTGCAGTATCAGTAGTCAGAAACGGTCTGCCAGTGCCGCAAGCCACAATAACAATGCGGTTTTTCTTAATATGGCTAATTGCGCGTCGGAAAGTATAGTGGTCAATAAATTGATTGACTTCAACCGTAGATAATGCGCGAGTTGGCAGTCCCGCGTCATTTAATACGTCAGCCAAAGCAATGGCGTTCATAAGCGTAGAAAGCATCCCGATATTGTGAGCGGAAACAGGTTGGATTCCGTGACCGATGATTTGATTGCCGCGAACGTAATTGCCACCGCCAACCATAATTACAATTTCAGCCCCGTCGTCCAGCGCTGGTCGAATTTGTTCGGCAATCCAGCGAGCGCGTTTTGGGTCAAAGCCGCTAGCGAATTCGCCTTGAAGTTGTTCACCTGATAATTTGAGTAGAATGCGTTTTGTCATGACACCAGTGTATCATAGCGCGCTTGAAAAATAACATAAATGCAAAAGGGAGGCGGCAGTGTAATACGAATTGCGATTTGCTATACAAATATTCGTTTTTTAAGTTAGACAAACTAGACAAGAAAAAGCTAAGACGCTTACGTTTGCTATTTTACTTTCTCCTATCTACAATGTGAGTATAAAGGAGAGAGTAGTGTGAAAGATGGAGTTCGGCGTCCGAGCTATTTACGTAGATTGCAAGAACCTAGCAGTAGTCATTTATTGAGTCGAAATATTGAAAGACCCAGTCAACCGTCGTATAGTTATGGTGAACCGCCCGAACAGAGGCGACAGCGTTTAAAAGAATTGCGGGAACGGTACAGTAAACTACCGGAAACTACTTTTGCTGACTATGATCTTGGTGACAAAAAACTACCTGCATATAAGCACAAAGCAGAGATATTAGACACATTATCGAAAAGTAAAATATCCTGGCTGTGCGGACCGACGGGTAGTGGTAAAACGACGCAAACCGCTCAGTATGCGCTGGAGCGGTTTGATCGTGTCGTGGTGTTGATGCCGCGGCGGGTTATCGTCGATAATGTTACTGAATATGTCGAGAAGAGTTTGCGTAAACAGCTTGGCGAACAATATCCTAATCACTTGGTGGGCAAGATTCACGGACGTGCCACTGAAGCGACGCCGGACACTAGGCTCTGTTTCATGACTCCAGCAACGTTTACGAAAAAGCTGGAACAATTTTCTAGCGACTGGCAGGACGAGAAGACGCTTATCCTGGTTGATGAAATACATGAAGCCAATTTGGAGATGGAATTTGCTACCGCTCTGGCGGCAAAATCGATAGAGAATACCGGCAAATGGCATATGGCTTTTTCTAGTGCCACGCCTGATACAGAAGTTTCTCAGGCGATGTACGAAGATATTAATGGGTCAGAACTACCAGTCGTAACCATTGAGGGTCGGCCGCATGATATTGATATTGAAGAAGATAAGGTGAATACCGCATCCGAAGCCTACCTTGAATATGGTAAGGACTCGAAAAAATCACTAATCTTTGTTGAAGGCGTGAGGAGTATTGATGAGACCATTGCGTCAATCAAACGTCATACTCGCCATCAATCCGGGAAAATACGATTTTTCAAACTACATTCTGGCATATCAGAAGCTGCACGCCGAGAGATTTTTACTGCCAAACCAGCAGAAGATGAGTCGTTTGTCATCGTTTCGACCTCGGCTGGACAATCTGGCATCACCATCCCTGAGGTCGATTTGGTGCTGTCAAATGGACTGACGAAGAGTAAGGAGATTGGTGAAGAGGGCACGGAGGGGTTGCCGCCTCGATTGTGTACTCAAGCAGAGCTGATGCAGCAGGCGGGGCGGGGCGGTCGTGATATTGATGGCGCTAAGTTTGTATTGGCTCGTCCGATATCTTACGATAAGATTTATTTGCCGGATGAGCTGAAAGGATTTTATGATATTGCGTCCCGTGAACAGCATATTCCACCGGAGATATATCACACGAATATTGTGCGCAACGTTTTGTCGGCTATCCATCTGAATGGTGATTTTGAGGATCTGAACCGATACCTGATGCATCCTGTTGCTAGTAAAAAAGTTATTCAAGAGTCGTACGATTTGCTGGAAACCCTGGAAGCAATTGATGGAGAGGGGCAGATCACAAAAATTGGTGAGTTTATGGATAGTTTACCATTGTCGCCAGAACTTTCTCGGTCATTAGCAGAAATGATTAAGAATGGGGGAAGCTTACGTGAAGTGTTGGCATTATCGGCCATGGCAGCCTCCGTCTCGGGTGGTGGCTTTGCCGCCTGGCATCAACCAAAGGAATTGTTCCAGGAATTTGTCAGCCCCGATACAACAGATGACTTTTTTGCCGAATACGATGCTTTTTTGAAAACCAGAGAGATTTATGACGGCTGTCGTACTGACAATGACGTCTACCTGACTAATGGTATTGATCCCAATAAGGCGGATAATATTCACTATCAATTTAGTAAAATATGTCGGCGTCTGTCGGTTAATCCAAACGATATCGACATGGGTGAACTAAACAGCGAGGAAAAATACAATATATCGGTGGCTTTGGTGCGCGGGTTTCAGGAATTATTGTATACCAAAGCTGGTAGTCGGCGCATTGGACGAACAACAGTCAACCAATACACGAACATTCACACCGGCGAACGTGGTATTTCTGAGTATGAAATTAGTTCGCACAGCTTAGTGCGACGTATAGGCTCGGAGGCATTGACGTTAGTGCTGGCTTTACCGTGGTGGTATGATGCGCATGACGGTCGTCGATACACACTCAACACAATTTTACCAGTAACCAAGAATCAAGTTGCTCAAGCCTTGAGTAGCAGCGCTGTGTCTGAATCCCTTGGTGATAGAGTTGCTCCTAATGGTGACTTGGTTCGTGTGACGCGGCCGAAAGTCGGCTCGCTGATACTCGGTCCAGAGCGGCAGCAAAAAATCCCCGCCATAACAGATGAGCAAATCGCGCTGATAGTGGACGCAATGAAAAACAAGGCTAATAAACAAGTAAGAGTATTGTTTGATTTACAACATCAGCGAGCTATCACCAAGGGTCAATTGCATCAGGTCCTAGACGGGTCTGCGGTAAATAGTCACAATGTCCATGAGGCGGAGGCTAAGGTTTGGGCTGAAGTGCAGAATGTGTTAACGAGCGAGCAGCAAGAAGCTTTTTATGGTCAGATAAACAGATAACGAGTATATAATAGATAGTATGAGTAAGGCGAAAAAATATTATGGATCGACCTGGAGATGACTGGACTAGATCCAGTGCGTGATGAGAGGACTTCTTTGATTGACTTTTTAAATTGTTTATGCTATAATAGTAATTATGGAAAAATTAAGCCCGACTCCGAGTGATATAGAGGCGAAGATGCATCAACCTTGCGCCTTGCAAGTGCTTGATAGCGGCGAGCGCTGCGTAGAATTTGGAGGAATTAGCTGCAAGCTGAAATATTATGATTGCGAGCAGCCTGGCAACCCGGAAGCTCGCTGCAATGAAATATATGAATATGAATTACCTGCCGATGCTATTAAGCGGGCTAATTTGGGTTTTGATCTAGACGAACTACCGTCATTTATTGGTGTAAAGGGTGGGGCGGCTCGTCAGGTTTTGGAGTCTCTAGTTCATAGCGACCGTCAGTTACCGCCTCCTCGCGATGTCGATTTGGTAATTTTAGAAGAAGTTATTGCTAGTGGCGATTATGATCCAGATGAGATTCGGGCGGTAGCGAGCGATCTTTCAATGCGTTTTTCGCCACGTGATGCAATGAATGGCTATGGCGCGGAGTCTGTACAATCTACTGCCGAGTTTATGAGGCGGCATGATTTTACAATCAATCAAGTGCTCATACACAAGAACAACGGTGCTTGGGAGGCTATTGGCTAGCACTCAAGCAGTGTTGGATACTGCTG
This sequence comes from uncultured Candidatus Saccharibacteria bacterium, assembly GCA_938042055.1. GTDB lineage: Bacteria > Patescibacteriota > Saccharimonadia > Saccharimonadales > Saccharimonadaceae > Nanosynbacter. Next base: position 11,554 of record CALIRX010000042.1, on the reverse strand, counting down.
AGCATATTATTAGACCGACAGTTTTTGAACACGACATTGATTATGGCTATCGAATTGGCAATAAATTAGCCCTCAAGGCAGTGAGGCTTCTGTCTGATATGCAAGTTCAGGGGATTGACTATGCAACCATCAAGAGTGTTCAATTGCCAGATGATATTTATGGTGATCCAAGGGGTGATTATTTCATGCAAGCGCTACAGCTAGATAAGGCGTTAGAAGTCAGCGACGAATTGGCCGAACGCTATGTGGAAAATCTAAAGTTTTATGGAATGATACCATATGGTTGTGAAGATATGAGTGCTATTGAGATGTATTATTATCTAGTGAATGAGACGGATTTTGTCCCGTCTGATGGCGTGCTTGAATCCCTTCGGATTGAAAGAGAAAATGGTGGTGCAGCAAAGTTTGATGACGTTGTTGAAAGGCTATTAAGACAGGTGCCAGAGCGGTTTTCTCGAGATTACTACGATGCCAAAAAGTAGTATAATAGAGATATGAAAGCAAGTTTTAAGCCGAAAAAGATTTTGTGGGTGGATTTGGAGATGACTGGACTAAATCCAGTGCGCGATGAGATTTTGGAAGTGGCGGCGATTGCGACGGATTGGAATTTTAAGGAAATTGCTACGTACGAAGGAATTGTGCGCCATGATTCGGAAAAGTTGGCTAAGTTGTTGGACCGAAATGCTGGTTTTTGGAATGAGCATCCGGAAGCGCGACGCGGACTGGAGGAGCAGAATGAATCGGGCAAGCCTTTGGCGGAAATAGAGCACGAATTGTTGGCGTTTTGTGATGAGTATTTTGCAGGCGAGACGAAGATTTTGCTAGCAGGCAATTCAATTCATCAGGATCGTCGATTTATTGACCAATGGTGGCCGACGTTGTCAAAAAAACTACATTATCGTGTGCTGGATGTGAGCGCGTGGAAGGTGGTGTTTGAAGGTAAATACGGTAAGAAATTCGCCAAGCCAGAAGATCATCGAGCACTGGAAGACATCCGCGGCAGTATTATGGAACTTGAATATTATTTGAAAAAGGTAAAGGTATGACGCATAAACAATTTGAAGAATTTATCCTGAGTTTGCCGGGCGTATGGCTGGATTATCCATTTGGCGAGGATGTTGCGGTGTATAAATTTGGTCGAGATAATGACGGTGCAGGGAAAATGGTGGCGTTGGTGAGGGAAGGTTCAAAGCCGCTCAGAGTAAGTCTAAAATGTGATCCGTTGTTGGCGCAGAATTTACGAGAAAAGTACGAAACGGTTTTACCAGGTTATCACTTAAACAAGAAACATTGGAATACAATTATTTGTTCAGGTCAATTAACTGACGAAGAGGTTTTTGATTTGGCGAGGTTGAGTTATCGATTAGTCTCGGAAGCTTAATCTGCCTTAATAATTTGATTGATCTGCTTCTGAATATTCTCTAAATCGCCAGCAGTTTTTACTAGCCATTCGCGCATCTTTTTTGACTTGGTAGATTTGTATACCTTTTTCATCATGTTGATTGTATCTGTTATTTGCACATTCATCTCATGAGCATATGTAATATCCAATTGCGCATTCAGAAGAGCTTCGTCCAATTTTTTCTCTAATTTTTCCGACGGATCTAAGGCGAGGATGTCCTTTTGCTTTTCCTTATAATTGATGCCGGTTGCTTGAAGTGCTTCGCCCATTGAGGCATCCGCGGTGGTCAGCACTGCAACCAGAGAACTATTGGTAGTCTGCAAGCTGGTTGAGCGGAATTTATTATTGTATTTTTTGGAAATAGTGAGCAGCTTATTAACGCGCGCCGCAACTTGTGACGGGTTGGCGTTTGGCATAGAATCTTGTGAAAAAACGAATATCGCAATCAGGGTTATTAAACCGATAAAACTCAAAATAGCGATGATGATTTTGGTTTTTTTATCAAAACCTTCCGCTGGCGGAGGTGTGGCAATTTGATTCAGATAATCGATACCTTGAGGTTGGTTATTCAAATTGTCAGGATACATATTTCTATTTAACCACAAACAATAACAGAGGTAAAGAGTGATATAATAAAAATATGAATGATGCCAAAGAAGAAGTGCGGGCGCGGCTGAACATCGAGGATGTGATTGGTGAGTATGTTCAGTTGAAGCGAGCAGGTCGCAACTTGAAGGGTTTAAGTCCGTTTACCGACGAGCGAACCCCAAGCTTTATGGTTAGTCCAGAAAAGCAGATTTGGCACGATTTTTCTTCTGGAAAAGGTGGCGATATTTTTACATTTGTGATGATGGTGGAAGGAATGGATTTTCGTCAATCGCTGGAACATTTGGCTCGGAAGGCGGGCGTTGATCTGACTTTGTTTTCTAATGGCGACGGACGAACAGCCAAGCGTCGCGCCAGGGCTAGAGAAGCGCTGAAATTAGCCGCCAATTTTTATCAGCAGAATTTGGTAAAAAATTCATTAGCTCTGGATTATGTGGTTAAAAAACGGCGATTAAATCGTCAAACAATTGGTGATTTTTTGATTGGCTATGCGCCAGAGAATGGCGACACGTTGACGAAAGCATTGGAAAAAAGAGGATTTTCTAGGCAGGAATTGGCGGACGCTGGCTTGTCGAATAGGTTTGGTGGCGATTTGTTTCGTGGGCGAATGATGGTTGCGCTGAGTGACGGCAATGGCGAGGTTGTGGGATTTACGGGCAGAATTATTCGTGACGATCCGCGCGCGCCAAAATACCTGAACACGCCGCAAACGCTGTTGTTTGATAAATCGCGACATATTTTTGGTTTGCATCAAGCCAAAGAGGCGATTCGAAAAAGCGATGTGGCGGTGATTGTTGAGGGCAATTTGGACGTAATTAGCAGTCATCAAGCTGGCGTCAAAAACGTGGTTGCGACCTCTGGAACGGCGATGACGACGCAACATTTGAAGTCGCTTAGTCGATTGGCGGGGCGGATTCGCTTGGCGTTTGATGGTGATCGAGCGGGAGTTAACGCGACGGAGCGCGCTATCAATTTGGCGCAGGAAGTCGGCGTGGAATTGGAGGTGGTGAGCTTGTCTGATGATGTCAAAGATCCAGACGAATTGATCCAAAAAGATCCAGCGCTTTGGCAAGCGGCGATTGACCAATCTCAACCAGCGGTGGATTGGGTGATTGCCAGATACGCGGAAATGGAGAATTTGAAGTCGGCGGAAGGCAAGCGGCGATTCTCGACCATCGCGCTGAGAATTGTCCGAGGTTTGAAAGATCCGGTGGAACAAGAGCATTATTTGTCGGTGATTTCTGAAAAAACTGGCGCGTCAATCACCGCACTGAAGGCGAAATTGTCGAATGAAAAAGTCGCTGAACATCAATTGAAAAAGGCGAAAATTGAGAAAGAAAAACCGACTCCGGTTCAGGATGAAACTGAGGATATGCTGGCGGGGTTGGCGGCGAGTGAAAAATCTGTGCGGCGTTGGTTGGCGGCGGTTTCTGGCGAAATGTTGGATGATGACAATGCGCGGCAGCTGATTGGCTATTTACGGAAGAACCCAGACTCGGATTTGGGCGAGGTTCCGCTGGACTTGCAAAAAATCGAACAGTATGTGAAAATAGTACAGTTGAAAAGTGAAAGTCGTTACGCCAATTGGGAGCAAAAAAGCTTGGACGAAGAGATGGCTCGGCTAGTCAGACAGATAACAATCAAACATCGCGAAAACAAAAAGAATCAATTATTAACGCAGCTTAGAGAGGCCGAGGCGTCGGGCGATGAGGTTTTGTCTCAGAATTTGCGCCAGAGCTTAAATAATCTGATTAAGGAGAAAATGTGAGCGACGATATCACGACGAAGCCAGTAAACTTAAACGAAGATGATGATTTTGATCCAACGCTTATAGACGAAGAAGAATCGGAAGATTTGGATTCGTTGACAACTGGACAATATTTGGACGACGTGTCGGATGACTCGGTCAGATTGTACTTGCGCGAAATTGGTAAAATTCCACTACTTAGTGCTGAAGAAGAAATGGACTTGGCGCGCCGAATTGTCGAAGGCGATAAGAAGGCTAAGGATAAGATGGCTGAGGCAAATATGCGTTTGGTGGTGTCAATTGCTAAGCGTTATTCTGGTCGTGGTTTGGACTTTTTGGATTTGATTCAAGAGGGAAATACTGGACTTTTGCGTGCAGTTGAGAAGTTTGATCCAGATAAGGGATTTAAGTTTTCGACTTATGCAACTTGGTGGATTCGTCAGGCAATTACGCGTGCGATTGCTGATCAGGCGCGAACGATTCGTATTCCAGTTCACATGGTGGAAACGATCAATAAATTGCTACGTACTCAGCGACGAATGACTCAGGAATTGAACCGTGAGCCGACAATTGAGGAATTGTCTAAAGAATTGGACATGGAGCCAGAGAAAATTGAATATGTCATTAAGATTAAGCAAGACATTTCTTCTCTGGATGCCGGTGTTGGTCGTGACGGTGAAGATGACGATTCAGTTTTGCAAGATTTTATCGTTGACGAAGATACGGTTTCACCGGAAGATTCCGCTTCAAATCAATTGTTAAAAGAGCAAGTTCAGGAAATTCTATCAAGTTTGAGTGATCGCGAGCAGAAAATTGTTCGAATGCGTTTTGGTTTGGATAATGGCAAAAACCACACTTTGGAAGAAGTTGGTCAGGAATTTGCAGTTACGCGTGAGCGAATCCGCCAGATTGAAGCTAAGGCGTTAGCAAAACTTCGCAAGCACAAAGACGCGAAAAAACTTTACGAATATCTGGACTAATTAACACTGTTCGGGCGATTTACAAAAATGGGCGTCGTGAGTTGCGGCGTCTATTTTTTGGTGTAATTGCTCGAGGCTGCCGTCGTTAATGATGAAATAATCAGCAATAGCAATTGGTCCACCTTTTTCCAAATTCTCGATTTCTGACCAGTCGCGCTGATCAACTTCGTGCGGTTGCATTGGGCGCTCTATGCGTTTAGCCATTCGTTGATAACGGAGGTATTTTGGTGTAACAATAGCAATAACGACAACTTGTCCAGGGAATTCGTGCTTAAGGAATTTATATTCACTCCAAGTGTATAATCCATCCAAAACGATTTTATTTTGACCAGCATTAATCAAATCGTGGATGTTTTTTATGACGCGTTTGATTACGAAATCTTTGCCTTCGCGGCGACGAATTTCTTCGCGAAATTGTTGTTGATTGTCCCAAGTTTTTTCAATTCCAGCCTCGTCCATGGCTTTATAAATAACGCCACCGAAGTAAATTTTTGGAAATCCTTTTTCTGTCAAATATTCGACCGCCGAACTTTTGCCGCTACCGGCCAGACCGACAAGGGCGATAATTTTGCAGCTATGCTCGCTTGTACTCATGGGGATTATTGTAACAGCTCTTCAGCTGGGTGGCAAACAGGTGTGGCTGCCGGTTGGTTGTGTTGATTCCTGCGAGTAGTTTGTTCTGGAGCTCTTGACTTTGATATGAAACAGTCGGCCCCGGTTAGAATGGTTAATTTACCACGACGATCGCCAGCAGGGCATCCTGAGGGCTGAAGCCGGGCCGCAGTTTATAGCGGTCGCGCGTAGGTATCTTGTGCCGGGGATGGAGATACTCGATTTCTTCGTAACTCTCGCCGTCGAACACCTGCCAGATATCAACAGGAGCGAGCGGTAGCTCATCGCACTTGGGTTTGTAAGTATGAAACGCCTGTAGCAGGGCGAAAATTTCCTCGCCGCTATAGTTGTCGCATCGTCGAGCATGCATGTCATAGGTTGGGTCAGCAGATTGCACCGTGAAGCTATCGCCTCCTCTGGCGACTATTTCCTTGATGAGTTGCTGGCGATCGCTTACGCCAAAGTGTGCCGACTGGATACCGCGCAGCAGTATATTCCGACCCATAAAATGTTGGCGAATTGGTGCTTCAATTGTAGCGGCTATGGTATCAAGCGGGCGGGGTGGGTTGGCATCGTAGCGATATGGATTTTCGGACGTGACGCTATATTCTGGACAATCAACGTTAATGATGAGCGGTGTCACTTCGCGGTTGCGCTCTGGTGTAGATTCGGTGTTATCGCCACCACCGTCAAGCCGTTCCGGATCATAACCCGGATCGTATTCAAATGTCTTGCCTTCAAACATACTTTTACCCCCCGTGATTTATCGGCCCGCACTGTCTTTTAGTAGCTCGCGCGATATCTTCATTATAGCATTATAATGTGGCCGGCTTGGGCTCTTTGCGATACTGGTCAGTAGCATAATATGCTATCAGGGCGGACAAGGTGGGTGGCGGGTATGGTTGTGTCATGTACTAATTTTAACAATTTGTTGACATTCTTCCAAATAGAGAGTATGTTTGTGATAAGTATTATGGAACCGCTTCATGTACATACTGAAGAGTTACCTCAGGATCCACTTTCTGATTTTAGTATCTGGCGCCGTTTAATAGAATATCGTAAAGAAGTTCAATGGGGTAATATATTAAAACAAGTTGAGGAGCTAGAATCAAATTTTGATCGTAATAAAGCATGGGAAAGATTTGTTAACGAACCTGTTATTGATCAGTATGGTCAGGTATGGATGATTTGGAAGAATCCTGACACTTCGTCACCTAATCCGAAAGATCAATATCAGATGTATAAGATGCCATACGATAAAGATAAGTTTGATTATGTTTTTATAGATGATCTTTCTATAGTTGATTTTGTGCCTACTTCTATTTCTATATTACAGGGATCGATTTATACATTTTCTGTCGGATTTGATAATTTTGGTGAGGCAGAATTATTGCATATAATAACGAGCGATAAGACAGATATAAATAAGACAAGTGAATACTGTCACCTCTTCAATTACGAAAGGGAAAAGTGGGAGATTCATAGGCGTAGGACGAAACACGATAATGACTCCTACAGTTCTATGGAAGAACTTAGAGAAATCTATGAGAGATACGAGAAATGGCTGAAAAAACAGGGCAATAATTCTTTCAATGCTAAAGAAATATTTGGGAAGATTTATGATGATTATGGGAGAATACAACAAAACTTGCTGAGGCGTCAATAATCAACTCTCTGACAATGCTACAATAGAAGTATGAAGCGTCTAGTGGTTATTGATGGAAAGTCGGTGTTTTACCGAGGTTATTATGCTATGCCGGGATTGTCGATGGCTGACGGAACTCCGACTGGTGGTGTGTATGGATTTGTAAGTTTGGCAATTGAGTTAATTAAGAAATTGGAGCCGGATTATGTGGCGGTAGCTTGGGATAAACGAGGCACGAATATTCGCAAACGGCGGGAATTATATCCAGAATATAAAGCTGGTCGCAAGCCAGCGCCAGATGATTTTTATCAGCAAATCCCGATTTTACACGAGCTGCTTGATGCGTTTGGCTGGCCGCTTTATGAAATTGATGATTACGAGGCGGACGATATTATGGGTGCGTTTGCCAGACAGGCGGAATCTCGTGGAATTGAAACGTGCTTGATAACGTCGGATTTGGACGCATTGCAATTGATATCACCGATAACCAAAGTTTACGCCATGAAAAATGGTTTAAGGAACATCGAAGAATTCACAGCGGAACACTTTGAAGAAAAATACGGAATTCGGACGGAACAATTCTTAGACCTGAAGGCTTTGAAGGGCGATTCAAGTGACAATTTACCGGGAGTGCCGGGAATTGGTGAGAAAACGGCGGTGAAATTATTGCAAGAATACGAAACTCTGGACGGAGTTTATGAGCATTTGGACGAGCAAAAAGGCGCTTTGCGAACGAAGTTGGAAAATGGTCGTGAGTCGGCATACCTAACCAAGCAAGTGGCGGAAATTTGGACGGACGCACCGATTGAGCTGGACTGGGATGTGGCGGATGTTAATGATTGCGACTTTACGCGAGTAACGGAAATTCTGCAGAAGTTGGAGTTTAATTCGCTGATTGGACGATTGCCAAAAACAATGCAAATGGCGGAAAATGAGAAAAAAGAAGAACCGAAGTTGGATATTCCACGAATTGAAAAATTGCCCGATATGCCGATGTTTGAGGCGGAAAATATAATATATATCGATTCGTCGGAGCCTGACGTAATTTACATAAGCTCAAATCCTGAATCAGCGTGGACGGCGAAAATTGATGAAATTAGTCAATCTATATGGCAATTACTGGCGCAGGGAACTGTGATTGCGGCGGATGTCAAACGGTTATATCACGCGCTGGATAATTATGGCGTGGCGGTGCGTTTTCATGAAGTTTGGGATATTGAGCAGGCAGCGTTTTTGATTGATCCGCTGAAGCGCGATCGTAGTTTGAATGCATTGTCTGGTGATTTTTCTGACGATAATTCCGCACCTTATCAATTGGCTCGCTTGCATAAAATTTATCGTGAACAAAAAGTTTACATGTCGAACAATTCGCAAATTGCGCGTGTGGCTTATGAGTTTGATTTTCCAGTAATTTGGGCGCTATTCCAGATGGAAAAACGCGGGATGAAGTTGGATGATACGCTATTAAAACAGATGGGCGATGAGCTGGCGGCGGAAGTCAGCGGGCTTGAACAACAAATGTATTCCATGGCTGGATATGAGTTTAACGCGTCTAGTCCAGCGCAACTTTCTGAGGTTTTATTTACCAAATTACAATTACCAACCGCGGGCATAAAAAAGGGAAAAACCGGATATTCGACAGGTCAAAAAGAGTTGGATAAATTGCGCGGACAACATCCGATTATCGAGTTGATTGAGCGATATCGAGAATTGACCAAGTTGATCAGCACATACATTGAGGCGTTACCAAAATTGATGGCGACTGATGGGCGAATTCACACTACATTCAATCAGGACGTAACCAGCACGGGGCGGCTGAGTAGTACAAATCCGAATTTACAGAATATTCCGGTGCGGACTGAATTGGGCAGGAAAATCCGTCAAGCGTTTGTTCCGAGTGATGGCAAAGTTTTTGTCGGCGCAGATTATTCGCAATTTGAGCTGAGGTTGGCGGCTGTGCTGGCGGGCGACGAGAAATTGATTGAAGACTTTAATAGCGATGTTGATATTCACGCAAAAACGGCGGCGGAAACATACGGAATATCAATTGATGAAGTAAGTAAATCTCAGCGCAGAGCAGCAAAAGTGATCAATTTTGGTGTACTTTACGGAATGAGCCCGCACGGTTTGGCGGCGGCTACGGGAATGTCATTTACAGAGGCGAAAAAGTTTATTGATCATTATTTTGAGGTGCGAAAGCCGATTCGTCAGTACTTGGATAAAATTTTAACTCAAGCGCGAGAACAGGGGTTTGTCGAAACGTATTTTGGCAGGCGACGACCAACGCCTGATGTAAAATCGAGCAATTTTATGGTGCGATCTTCGGCAGAAAGAGCTGCGATGAATATGCCAATTCAAGGCACGGAAGCGGATTTGATGAAATTGGCAATGATTCGGCTGGAGGATAAATTGTCGGGCTTGGCTGATGCGATTTTACAGGTTCATGATTCGATTTTGGTGGAATGCAAACCTGAAGACGTCCAGAAAGTCAGCGAGATTATGAAAGCGGAAATGGAAGGCGTTTGTCCAGAATTGCCGATTAAATTGAAAGTAGATGTTGGTACGGGCGCAAATTGGGGTGAAGTGTAGAAAATATGGTATAATTACGCCATGAAATACACTCAACGACGAAATTCATTTTCTCGATTTGTACCAATTTTGCTGGTTATTGTTATCACGGTTGTGGCGGTAGCAGCGGTTATTGCGATTGGTCGAGCATTATTTGGCAAAAATGATTCAGGTCAAACAACAGATCAGAATGTTAACGTAGGGCAAGTTGCTTTGTTGTCGACGGACGTGGGAAGCGCGGTTCGATTGACGGTACGCGGACCGATTGTAGCGAACGAGAATTTCCGCTCATATAGCATCACTATTTCGCCAGAATCTCGCGAAATGACGACGTACGAGGGATATTTGGATAAGCCGATTGCAGAGAAAAAATTGGACAATAACAGCAGGGCTTATACGGAGCTGGTTTATGCGCTTGATAAGCGAAAAATGATGGAAGGTACGCCGTTAACTGAGCAGCAAAACGATTTGCGGGGAATTTGTGCTAGCGGTAAAATTTACAAATTCGAAACTTTGAAGGACAATTCCGTTGTGAAGAGTTTGTGGACGTCGGATTGTAGCGGCTCTAAGGGTTCGGCGCAAGCTAACGTAAACGAGATTTTGGATATGTTTTTGAAGCAAATTCCTGACGGTAAGAAAATGGCGGCTGGAATTGGTCTAAGTCAAGAAGAAGCTTTGTTTAAGCTGTAGGACTTGCCGAATGCCAGAACTACCCGAAGTTGAGACAGTTCGTCGCGGTTTGGCGGATTTGCTGCCAGGTCAGGCTGTTGTGCGAGCGACGGTATTTGATTCGCCAAAGAGTTTTCCGAATTCACCCACTGACGTTCAGCAATTTTTATACGGTGCACATGTAACGACGGTGCGACGTCGTGCAAAAGTGCTGATGATTGATCTTGATACGCGTTATTCGTTGGTGATACATCTTAAGATGACTGGGCAATTGATTTTTCGTGGGGCTAATAGTTTTGCTGGTGGTCATCCGAATGATAGTTTGATCGGTGAATTGCCTGATAAGTCGACACGAGTGCAAATTGATTTTACGGATGGTTCACACTTATTTTTCAATGATCAGCGTAAGTTTGGCTGGATGAAATTGATGCCGACTGATGAGATAGAAAATTTGCCATTTATGCAGAAAGTTGGTCCGGAACCGCTCGATAAAAAAACTGAAGCGGGTGACTTTATTAAGCGAATTCGTCGTCGGCAAAATTCGATGATAAAGCCAGCGTTTCTTGATCAGTCGGTGATTGCTGGGGTTGGTAATATTTATGCCGATGAAGCTTTGTGGGCTGCGAAAATTCATCCTCAGACGCGTGTCAGAAATGTTAGTGATGATCAATTGGAAGATTTGTTTAACGAACTTCGCCAGATTTTGCAATTGAGTATTGATCAGGGCGGCTCGACGGATAAAAATTATGTTGACGCTGAAGGCAGGAAGGGCAATTATCTGTCGTTTGCGCATGTATTTCGTCGGGAAGGTCAGCTGTGCCATCGACATCCTGACCAAGAGATTGTAAAGATGAAGGTTTCTGGACGCGGTACGCATATTTGTCCAGTTTGCCAAGTGGAGGCGAAGTGATTTACCTTTTTTACGGCGAAAATGAATTCGAGAAACGGCAAGCAATTGCTAAGCTGATCGGCAACGAAAAAGCGGCGCGACATGATGGCGAAGATTTGACGCTGGCTGGAATGCAGGAAATAGCAATTGGACAGACGCTGTTTATGAACTCGTCGGTGTATTTGATTTCAAAATTGAGCGAAAATTCTGAGATTTGGTCGCAGCTTCCAGATGTGAAGTTTGATGATGATAGGACGATTATTTTGGTGGAAGATAAAATTGATAAGCGAACGAAAACGTATAAGTGGCTGCAGAAAAATGCCAAAGTTCAGGAATTTTCACTGCTTAGCGATCGTCAAAAACCGCAGCTTTTAAAGTGGTGCGTGGCGGAGGCGAAGGTTCGCGAGTGTGAATTAACGAATCGTCAAGCAGAGAT
>CALIRX010000041.1 GCA_938042055.1 uncultured Candidatus Saccharibacteria bacterium | reverse complement strand
CTTTCGTCGTTTCCGACTCATCAGCATAGATACGCATCTATGGAGCGAACTGACAAGCAGGAGAATAATAGGCGGAGAGAACCGCCAAATTCGGCGGCTTGCCAGTCCAGTGTGTGGCTACATGAACAGGTGGACGATCCACCCGAGTCCCAACGCCACGAGAAGAGTCAAGTAATAGACGACCCTTCTCTCAAATTTGTCTGTTCCACCGTTTGGTCTGGTGGTAAACAACGAGATGAAGATGTTCAGCCCGATAGACTGGATCAAATTCAACTCGTGGATGTTGTTGAACGTGGGGCTGATGAACCAGCCCCACATCACCATAGTCACAAATCCTCCGAAGAGGATATCGACGACAATAAAGAAAAGGTCGCTGACAATGTTGCCAGCCCTTTCCCTGCCATAGCTCATGATCAATCTTTCTCCTCACCCGGACGGAATGTCCGTGTTTTATAAAAAACACTGCTACTGCTCTGGCGCCCGGATGGCGCTTGCAAGATGAGGTTTCACGACACTATTTTGCTTCCGCTAAAATAACGCCATAAAATCTCACCTTGCTTTATTCTCAACTGCTTGTCAAAGTGCGCTTTCGGACGAGGATTTGCTCGTCAACAAAAGCCAATGTTATTTATATCACGTAATAGTGTTTAAGTCAAGAGAAATTGGCGTAAAAATAGGATTAAGCGAGCTTTTCGGCGTTTTTGGCTTGCTTGTAGGCTTTGGTAACTGGCGCCAGGCCGCGGGCGACGCGTTCGCGGTTGGCTTTTAATTGCTTTTCGTCACGGAAAGACATTTTAATTGGCGTTCCTGCAAAATTGAAAGCCTCGCGTAAAGTTCGCTCCAGATAACGTTTATAGCTCCAGTGGACAAATTTCAGATTGCTACCATATATAACAAACCACGGCGGAGCAACGTCAGTCTGGACAATGTAGCGCAGTTTCGGGTGTGAATTTTTCAGACCAGCTGGCGGATGTGCGGCGATGGCTTTCTGTAAAATGTCGTTTAAGGCGCGAGTTTTACATTCTTGGCGACGACGCTTATAGATATCAAGCGCTAGGTCAAACAATTTGGCGACATTCTGCCCAGTGACGGAAGAAGTGAATATTAACGGCGCGTACGGCGTGAACTTGAAATTATAGCTGATTTGTGGTGCAATTTCATCATGAGTATAAGCGTCTTTACCCTCGACGGAGTCCCATTTGCTGACGACCAGAACAAGCCCCTTGCCCGCCTCGTCAATAATTCCAGCTAGGCGCTGATCCAATTGAACGTTAAGCTCATTGACGTCCATAAGAAGCAGACAAACGTCGGCCTCGTTGATGGCTTGCATGGTGCGAAGAACTGAGAACTTTTCAATTCCAGTTTCCTGCTTTCCTTGGCGGCGGACTCCAGCAGTGTCGAGCAGTTCAATTGTCTGACCGTGATAACGAACTTGAACGCGGTTTACATCGCGAGTTGTGCCGGCGACGTTGGCGACGATGGCTTGCTGCTTGCCCGCTAAGGTATTGAATAGATTACTTTTGCCGACGTTTGGTCGACCAATTAGCGCGACACGAATAATGTCATCAGGTGCGGTTTCGGTGGCTGGCGGAATAAGTTCGGCAATGCTATCAAGAAGCTCCGAAATGCCAATGCTGTGCTCGGCGGAAGTTTTTATGATGTTTTTAATGCCGAGCCGTTTGAATTCGTCGATAGAAAGAGAGCCTTTTAAGTCTGCTTTATTTGCGATTAGAATGACTGGCTTGCCGCTTTTTAGGGCTTTTTTGGCTAATTGTCGATCGGCGTCGGAAGGATATGCAGTGGAGTCGACGGTTACGATGATTACGTCAGCGGCGGCGGAAGCATCAGCGATTTGGTCCTGAATGGTCGCCTCGAATTCGTCCTCGGCAGTTTTGAGTCCAGCCGTGTCGATGAGCCAAAATTGCGAATAGTCATCTGATGGCACAGAATCTACGTTGCGTCGTTTGTATGAAACTTTACCAACAACGTTGTCGCGAGTTGTTCCAGCTTCCCTGGCGACTATGGCCGTGCGAGAGCGCGTCAAGCGATTAAATAATGAGCTTTTGCCGACGTTGGCCTGCCCGATGATGGCGACTGTTGGTAATTTAGACATGATTATATATTATAGCAGTTTTAAGACATTTTGGCTATTACACTGTTTATGTAAGCCTCGCACGGACGAATTATTTTTAGGAAATCCGTAAAATAATTCGGGTTATTTTCTATTGTGAACTTCTCAGGTTCGGCTACGACGAGTGTACATTCTCTGCTGTCGCTATTATATTCTCTGGCGTAATTATGGATGTAGGCTTTTGGAGATTCTTCGTTAATTGGATTTGGGTAAAGTGTTATGTAGCAATTTTCTTCGGGGTTATTTATGCAGTAGTAAACGTTATTGTCGTCATCTTTGAACGCTACAGATATAGGATATTCAAATTTCGTAGTGTGTTTCTCGACCTCTTTAATAAGTTCAATGTAAGCGTAGATTTGGTTTTCTAGGAATTTTGGTAAAATATTGGACTTATCCTTCTCATAGAACAGTTTTTCTATGGTATCCGATCTTTCTTCCTTAAGGTTACGTATGATTGCTCTTAGTTTTTCTGAGGGCAAAGGCTCAGATTCGCACCCTAGCGTTTCCATTTTGCAATTACACTTTCTATCAAATTTAGCACAAAAGCTATATTACAATATTTACTGTAAAATGTAAAGAGCCGCGGAGTAAATTATGAATTCGTGAATTTCTCTTCTCGCCATTCGCCTCTCTTGAGGTCGCCGAGCGAATAATTGCCAAAGTTTGTTCTGTGGAGTTTTTTAACAGTGTAGCCTAACGCATCGAAAGTTCGCCGAATTTGACGATTCCTCCCTTCGCTCATTTCCACTATCCAGCGACAATCATCACCTTCGTGCTGTCTTTCTAGCGTCAATTGACTGCGTCCGTCAGGAAGCTGCACGCCAAAATCATTGATCATTTGGCGATGTAGAGGTTGTAATGGTTGGTCGATTGTAACGAGATATCGCTTAATCTTATAAAACGACGGATGTGTCATGCTGTGAGCAAAATCGCCATCGTTCGTCATGAGAATCAGCCCGGAGCTGTCTTTATCCAGGCGACCAACAGGTTTTAAGTGGTGAAGATTCTTCGGTAGCAATTTGTAGATTGTCGGAACGCCGCCCTGAGAGGCGCGCGAACAAAGATAACCAGTTGGCTTGTGTAGGATGACGAGCTGTTTTGATTGCAATTCTAGCAATTTGCCGTTATAGGAAATTTTATTTGCGTCAGAAATTTGTTGACCCAATCTGGCGGGCTGACCGTCAACTATAATCTTCCCCTTCTCTATCAATTCGTCAGCCTTCCGCCTGGAAACACCCAAGCACAGCGCTACAAATTTATTGAGGCGCCAAGATTCTTGCTTTGTGTCTGGGTTT
>CALIRX010000040.1 GCA_938042055.1 uncultured Candidatus Saccharibacteria bacterium | reverse complement strand
ACATCCGAGCTTTCCTGGTCGCAGTTTGGCAGAATTGAACGACGAAGAATGGCAGAAATATCTGACGATAATTGAGAAAGTTGATGGGCTCGCGATGTTGAGGGATTATTTAATAGATGCATGAAAGCTGATAATAACCGTATACAACAGGCTATCATTGCTCGCGAAATCATTGATCTCTACCGAGATTCGCAAGACAAAATCGGGACGGCCGAGTCGCTTGATGCACTGTGTTTTGCAATGGCGAGATTGACTGACTGCGATAAAGTTGACTATCCAACAATTGACTGGGATGATTTGGCAAGTAACTTTGATGGCATAGCAACATCCCAAGCCAGTGATGTATCAGCTATACAAAAGATAGAAAAAGACATAGAGTCCGTATACAAAAAGTCTTTAAAAATTATAGATCAATAGCTAAGTTAAACTAGAAAGAAAATATCGTCCCATTACTTAACGATCGAATAATGTTATAATATACTTAATGAAACCATCAAAACCCGTAATTCTCACTGGCGTGCGCGCCAACAACAACATCCACATAGGTAATTACTTTGGGGCTATTTTGCCAATTATCAATATGGCGAAGCGCCGCTCGGACGAATATGATATCAATCTATTCATCCCAGACCTTCACAGTTTTACAACGCCAATCGACCACAGTAAATTATACGACAGCATTCTGAACAACGCGCGAGTTTATACCGCCGCCGGATTGCCGCTGGACAATTCTTCCATTCATCTTTACCGCCAAAGTCGCATTTCGGCGCACAGCGAACTGGCGTGGATTCTGGATTGCTTCACTGGATTTGGCGAGATGAGTCGAATGACGCAGTTTAAGGACAAGGGAAGTAAGGGCGACGCTTCTGTTGGGCTATTTAACTATCCCGTTATGATGGCTGCCGACATCTTGCTTTACGGCGCAACTTATGTGCCAGTCGGCGACGACCAGACTCAGCATTTGGAGTTCACGCGTGATATTGCCGAGCGAATGAATCGTAAATTTGGCGATCTATTTATCGTGCCGAAATCTGTAATTCAGCAACATCAATTTTTCGGAAAAGATCAAGGATTGAGGATTAAAGATCTCGTGAATCCAGCGAAGAAAATGAGCAAATCTGACGAGAGCGGCAAGGGAATTATTTTCCTTTCTGACGATCCAAAATCGGCACATAAGAAAATAATGAGCGCAACAACAGATTCAATTGGCAAGGTTCAATACGACAAGGAAAATCAGCCGGGAATTTCTAATTTGCTAGAGATTTTAACCTTGGTTCGACAAGACGCTGGCAGGGAAGTTACCCTGGAACAGATCGCCAACGAGTACTTCGGTATGGATCGTTATGGTGATTTCAAGCGAATCGTGGCCGACGAAGTTGCGGAATTTTTGGAGAATTTCCAGAATCGGCTTGCGGCGGTTGATGAGCGAGCAATTGAAGAAAAGCTGGCTTCTAGTGAAAAAGACATGAATGTCGTCGCTAATGAAACTTTGTATCGCGTTCAAAAAGCCGTAGGGCTTCGAAAATAGGGAGCAAATCACGTGAAAATATTACCTCGGACAGTGCTGAAAATAGCTAGATTATACAAACTGGCGGACGACAATACGCCCGTCAAATCACTGCGTCGATTGGAAATTCAAACAGACAAATCTCATGTTTTTGCGGAATTTATTTTGAACAAGCAGCATTTTGCATTGCTTTACGGTTCGATTGTCGACGAAGAATCTATTGACGAATTGTGGACGGAAAAACCAGATAATGCCGAGATTTTGCCGAATCCGCTAGATCCGGAATTTATCGAAACGCCGTTCCAGGGAAAATACGTCATAATGTTCCGAATTTCGCCAACCAAAGTGCGCTTGGATATTTATTTATCGACCAAATTCGACACGACAATTTCCCGAAGTCTTTGGCAAAAATACATAAAAGCTGGATATGTTTCGGTCAATAATAAGGTTGTGACGACGCCAAAATTTGAGGTTGATGAAACTGATGAGATTGCGCTTAATTTGCCAGAAAAAGAGCAAGTGGATGTTGATTTGCCGATTCTATACGAGGATGACGACGTGATTGTCGTCAATAAGCCAAGCGGGCTATTGACGCACGCGAAGGGCGGACTTTCTGACGAGCCGACGGTTGCGGAGATAATTCGCCCCAAAACTTCGTTTGCGACGGATACTGATCGTCCGGGAGTTGTTCATAGGCTTGACCGCGACACTTCGGGACTACTGATTATCGCCAAAAACCCAGAATCTGCCGCGCATCTACAGAGGAAATTTGCCGAGCGAACCGCCAAGAAAACCTACATAGCGATAACCGACGGCAAGCCAAAGTTGAATGCCGCAAAAATTGATCTGCCAATTGGTCGCAATCCTTCAGCGCCGAGCACTTTTCGTATAGATCCGAACGGGAAACCAGCTCAGACGACTTACCATGTTTTGGCGGAAAATGATACTCAGTCGCTCGTGGAACTGAAGCCGACCACTGGTCGAACTCATCAATTGCGCGTCCATTTGGCTCATTTGAATGCACCGATTCTTGGCGATCGAGTTTACGGAAAGTCTTCGGATTGTCGTATGATGTTGCATGCTCAAAAATTAGAGATAACTTTGCCGTCTGGCGAGAGAAAAGTTTTTGAAGCCGCAGTTCCTGACGAATTCAAGAAGTTCTTCCCAGAGGATTTATAGATGTCTGAAGTGATCATATCCGCTCGAGATGCTCAAAAAATCAACCAGATTTCATCGCAATTGCCTCACGCACTTTTGGTGATTGCGGATTACGGACTTGATGGGCTGGGCGTAGCTCAAATGCTAGCAAAAAATAGCGATACTTTTCACTTGAAACCGCTTCCAGAAAAGCAAACCATATCTGTCGATCAAATCCGCGAGCTCATTTCTATGCTCCGAACTTACGCCATAAATCGTCGGGTTATTGTCATTGACGAAGCCGATTCAATGACCGAGCCATCGCAAAATGCATTCCTGAAAGCGCTGGAAGAACCGAATAAAAATACCAATTTTATCCTTGTCGCGAAAAACCCGAAGTTGATGCTTGATACTGTTAGATCTCGTTGCCAGACGTTGACGCTTCATAAAACGACATCCGCCCAAGATAAAAAACTGCTTGAAAAGTACAATTTAAACCCAGCTTCCAGCCAGCAAATTCTTTTCCTCGCGGCTGGGCGACCGTTGTTAATTAAGGAATTGGCGGAAAATCCAGAAAAATTCGCCGAATATCGACAATTAGCCACCGACGCAAAGCAAATTTTAGCCACGAATCGGGAATACGACACGCTTAAGAATCTCGCCAAATACTTTTCTGACCGCCAAAAAGCGATACTACTAACGGATATTATAATGAATATGATTCGTTTTCAGGCTTTATCTCACGGGATGAATCCGTCGCTTGAGGAGCAACTTGAAAAAACCACCTCTGTTGCGAGCGCGTTAAAATCTAATGCCAACGTCAGGCTGGCGCTGACGCAACTTGTGATATAATAGTATAGATATGTTTGGATTACTCCTCATTCTGATTTTAATGATTTGGGCGATTTTTTATCATCCGTCAATCAAAGAAACTGGCGATTTGCCAACTAAGATTACTAATAAACTTGATCAATTATGGGAAATTGCCCAGGAATCAATTCGCGAAAATAAATATTTGCGAGCGGAAAAGGCTCTACTTACAATTTTGCGAGTTGATGAGAAAAACGCCACGGCGTACAACCGTTTGGGGATTTTATACGCCAAGCAGCGCGCATATAAAGACGCCATCGAGTGTTTTGAGATTGCCCAGAGCCTGGAGCCAAGCGCCTCCAGCCTTCATAACGTCGGCTTAATTTACTACGAAACAGAGAATTACGAAAAGGCATCGCTAGCATTCGAGCAAGCACTGGAGATGGAAGATGATTTGGCAGCACGCTACATTGCTTACGCTAAGGTTCAGGAAAAAATAGGAAATACGAAGAAGGTTATTAATGCATTGGAAAAGGCTGTCGAATTAGAGCCGATTCCTCAGACGTTGAAGATTTTAGCGGAAGCATATGACAATGCCGGACAGGCTGAATTAGCTGAAGAATTACGCAAGAAAGCTACGAAAATGCTAACTCCGACGGCACCGTCAAAGAAAGCCGACGCGCCACGTCCACGCCAACAGCGTAAAATACATCAACCACGAAAAATAGTTATGTAAACTCTTGTCACAGAGAGAAAAAATTGATAAAATAAATTCAGTTGCCGCTTTAGCTCAGTTGGCTAGAGCAACGGTTTTGTAAACCGTAGGTCCTCGGTTCGAGCCCGAGAAGCGGCTCCACATCACGCTGGAATCGTGTAGTGGCAATCACAGGAGACTGTAAATCTCCCGCCGTAAGGCTTCGTAGGTTCGAGTCCTACTTCCAGCACCAAGATTGAATTATCGCCTTTACGGGCGATTTTTTTAGACAAGAAAAGAGTATAATATTGACTTTTATAAACATATGTGCTATTATATGAATATGTTTGAATTTACAAAATCTATTCTGGCATTATGGAATAGCGAAAAAAACCAACGATTGAAACTACAATACGCTTATATTATGTTAGCCATAATCGGGCTGGCTGTAGCGGGATTATTGACATTATTTAACGCTTCATCGGCGCACTTGGCGGCATCAGTTTCAGGAATATTGTTCGTTACATTCTTAGTCAATAGCGTAGCGTGGGGAATAATAGAGGCATTTGTTACGCCGAAGCTACCAAAAGAAGCCAGCACGCCAGCCAAAAAATCCATTCGTAAAAAATAGCCCAGTTGATTAAATACGGCTTAATGTGCTAAAATTAAGCCTGTTACGCCGCGATAGCTCAGTTGGTAGAGCGACGCCATGGTAAGGCGTAGGTCTCGGGTTCAAGTCCCGATCGTGGCTCCATAAATACGTAGATTCGCAGAAATGCGAGTCTTTTTTTAATTAAGACCAGCATTTCGTTGGTCTTTTATTTTGTCAAATGAGGCTATCTATCCTACAGATAACTTCATAGACAAAATAATCGAAAATAGAGCATTGTAGCTTAACAATTTAGCCTGAATATAAATGTTAACTAAATTGTCAGTGTTTTGCCGAACGCTGGGTAAAGGCGGAGAGGTTATGAGCGACTGCGAGCGCTCATAACTAGAAGCTGGCGGTGAAAATCCGCTGGGTGTTCGCGACACCGACAACCTTGAGGGTTGGCAGATCTCTGACAATTTAGAGAAAAGAGAGATTAAATAATGGATAACATCAACCATTTTAGCTACTCAATGGCGAAGAATATTTATCGAAAAGGGATCGATTATGCTGTGGCTCTGAAGCTTGGTGTTATCGAAAAACCTACAAGCAGAGCTTTAGATTTAGGAACACTAGTTCACGCTCATTTGCTTGGAGGAAAACAGGAATTCGTAGTTAAGCAATACTCAGATTATCGATCAAAAGAGGCGAGGGAATGGCGCGACGCGCAAGTTCTACCGATTATCGATGAATCCGAATTTGAAACAACAGGATTATTTTCTTTGTCCATAAAAT
>CALIRX010000039.1 GCA_938042055.1 uncultured Candidatus Saccharibacteria bacterium | reverse complement strand
GCGTGGCGGAGGCGAAGGTTCGCGAGTGTGAATTAACGAATCGTCAAGCAGAGATAATTGTTGATCGTGTGGGATTTGATCAGTTGCGACTGAGTAACTTTTTGGACCAATTGTCGCTGGCGGAAAAAGTGACGGATGATTTAATTGACAACTTTATACCTCTGGCGAGGACGGAGAATGTGTTTGATTTGTTCGTTTCGGCGCTAGCGAGTGATTATGATAAGGTTCATGACATAATTAGCTATTTGGAGTCGGAAAGTGGCGTTGATGGCGCTTATCAGACAATGGGATTGCTCGCTTCGCAGGCAACTAACTTGACGGCGTTGGTTTTGGCTGACGGCGACAATAAGTTGGTGGCTTCGGATTTTTCGGCTAATCCGTATGTTTTACGAAAATTGGCGTCTTCGGCAAAAGGTGTCGATAAGAAAAAACTGAAGAGGATAAATGACGCGCTACTTCGGGCGGACTTGCAAATGAAAACAACTTCTGTAAATCCATGGCTGCCTGTGGAGGCGGCACTGGTCGGAATTGGAAAATAAAAATACCCCAGTTAATTCCGGGGTATTTTCTAGTAATCTTTACAGATTATTTTTCAGATTTCTTAGCAGCTGGCTTCTTTGCTGGAGCTTTTTTAGCGGCAGTTTTCTTTGCTGTTGCTGGCTTTGCGGCTGGTTTTTTAGTAGCAGCTTCTAATGTAACACCTGCTTTTTTAGCGATTTTGCTCAATGCGCTCTTTCGGCGAGCGGCAGTGTTTTTCTTAATCAAGCCTTTTTTAACAGCGGTGTCGATTTCGCTTTGTGCTGCAGCAAGAGTCTTTGCGCTTGGTTCTGCAGAGAAAGCTTTAACAGCAGTCTTAATGTCTTTTTTAATGCTGATGTTTCGCTCGCGGCGCTTTAAGGTTTGTTTAGCACGCTTGATGGCGGATTTGATGATTGGCATGTTTCTCCTTTACCTCTATAGATTTGTATCGCTAATCAGGAAGAATTATACAGAAAATAGCATAAATTGTAAAGAGGTGGCTTAGATATTGACTTTATGGTACTGCTTATGGTATAGTGATGCCAAGCGTAATTACAAAAAACAAACATAGGAAAAATCATGTCAAACGGATCAGCAAAGCAAAAAGTAATCCAGAGCATCAAGGATGTAACTAATATTTTAGTGACGGTGAGTTCTAGCCCGTCAGTCGACGAATTGTCAGCAGCATTAGGATTGACGATTTTCCTCAATAAATTAGGGAAGCACGCTACGGCTGTGTTTAGTGGTGACATTCCGCCAGCAATTACGTTCTTGAATCCTGATAAAACGTTTGAGCAGACTGCAGATTCTTTACGTGATTTTATTATTGCCTTGGACAAAGAGAAGGCTGACCATTTGCGCTATAAAGTTGTTGACGACGCCGTAAAGATTTTCATTACGCCATATCGTACGACAATTACCGATAAAGACTTGGAATTTTCACAGGGCGATTATAACGTTGAGCTGGTTCTGGCGCTAAATGTTGAAAATAGCGAGAGTATTGATACGGCTTTGACTGCGCACGGTAAGATTTTGCACGATGCTACGGTTGTGGCTATAACAGCGGGCGATGTAAAGAGTGGTCTGGGCTCTGTTGATTGGCACGAATCTAATGCTAGCGGTGTGAGTGAAATGGTCGTGGAATTGCTTGACGACTTGAAAACGCCGAAGGTAACTCTGGACGAGCAGATGGCGACGGCTTTGCTTACAGGAATTGTGGCGGTAACTGATAGGTTTAGTAATAGAAATACGTCATCAAAGGTTATGACTACAGCCGCAGAGCTTATGGCGGCCGGTGCAAATCAGCAATTGGTGGTTTCAAAGATCGCAGAGAGCGAAGTAGAGGACGAGCCGCAGAAGATTGAAAAGATCGAAGAAAAATCTCCAGAAAAAGAAGAAGCTTCAGAGGATAAAACTGAAGAAGCGGAGAAAGATGAGGAAACTGTACACGCGGACGGAACTTTGTCGATTAGCCACGAGAAGAAGGGTGATGTTGATGAAGTAGCCGAACAAACGGCGAAGGAAAAACAAGAAGAGTCTGCTAGGATTGCTGAAGAAAAATTGGCTAAAATTGAGCCAATAAAGGAGGAGCCACAAGCCGAGGAAGAAAAGCCTAGTGAAAAAATAGTTTCAAAGGGCGAACTTTCTTTTGAGGAAACTCCGCTGATGGGTGGCACTCTGAACGCAACGACTACACAGGCTGCCGAGGATAAGATCAGGGAATTGGCTAGCGATCAAAATAAAACCATCTTAACGCACGGTAAATATGTGGGTGATAATACGCCGTCGTTTGGCAATACTCCGTTAAATGCGGCTATGGGCACGTCTGATGAACCGCCAAAGATTGATCCGTTTGCTACAACTAACGCCGCTGAGCAAAAATTGTCGACGATACCTGTTGCGCCTCAATCTGAAGAGTCAATTATTTCGGCAATTACTAACGACACAAATCAATTAAATAATCCAGTAGCGCCAGCTCCGAGTCAGCCGATTGCGCCAATTGAGCCAGAAATAACAAATCCTGAAAATAGTATTCCAGGTTTCGATTTGCCAATGCCACCAGCGATGCCGGATTTCGGCGCTTTGCCACCAATGCCGCCAGCGCCTACAGGTGTTGATGTAAGTGGAATGCCACAGATTGCACCGCTAGGGGTGGCTCCTGAGCCAGTAGCCGCTCCGCAAGCTCCAGCGCCTGCGCCGATCACCGCGATGCCAACTCAGCCAGCTCAAAATGCAGACTTCAATCCAGCGCAATTCCACATTCCAGGACAATAGTTGATGGACGAAGTGATTCTCATAGACAAACCCCAGGGAATGACTAGCTTTGGGGTGGTGGCGCGCTTGCGACGAGTTTTATCTAATCAGGCGGGAAAGAAGGTGAAGGTTGGTCACACGGGTACGCTTGATCCGTTTGCTACGGGGCTAATGATTATCGTGACTGGAAAGAAATGCCGCGAAGCTGAAACTTTCACTAAGCTAGATAAGTGGTATGAGGCAGAAATTATTCTGGGCAAGAATAGTTCGACAGGTGATCCGGAAGGCGAAATTACTGATGTGTCTGATTATGAGCCGAGTTTGGAAGAAGTTCAGTGGGTGATTAGTCAATTTGTGGGAAAAATTGAGCAGATGCCGCCGATTTTTAGCGCAATAAAAATTAACGGTGAAAGAGCGTATAAATTGGCGCGTGAAGGCAAGCAGGTTGAAATTCCTAAGCGTGTTATAGAGATTTATTCGTTGGAATTGTTGGCATACGAATATCCCAAATTAAAGATCAGAACTCACGTTTCAAGTGGAACTTATATTCGAACGTTAGCGGTGGACATTGGCGAGAAACTAGGGACGGGTGCGTATTGTGAGAATTTGCGTCGAACAAAAATAGCCGACTATTCTATCGACGCAGCAAAGACTCTGGCGGACTTCGGAATTACTAGCTAATTGCAAAAAACAGAGAAGCTTGGTATAATTACAGAGCTATGATTAGCAAAGAAAATAAAGCGAAAGCAATTGCTTTGACTCAGGTCAATAAAAACGACGTCGGTAGCCCACAAGCTCAGGTGTCAGTTTTGACGGCTCGTATCAAAGAAGTCACGGAGCATTTGAAGGCGAATAAGCACGACTTCATGGCTCGTCGCGGCTTGATCCAAATGGTTGGTAAGCGCAAGCGTTTACTGAAATATTTGGAACGAACTGATTTTGAGTCTTACAAAGCAGTTGTTGCCAAATTAGGTTTGCGTAAATAATTTACGTTAAAAACTGCTTAAATCCCCTTTGACGAAAAGGGGATTTTTGTTGTGTTGATTATTTTTTCAATTTGGCGATAATTACATCTCGTCCGTCGTTTGCTCCGCCCAAAGTGCAGGAATAAAGAGTTAATTGCGGTTGATCTGTGCGCTGTTCGATTTCCACGGCATCTGGTTTAACGCTTTGTTTTTCGCTGATGACGTAATTGTAACGCACGCCGTTATAGTCAATGATAATTTCATCGCCGACAGCCAATTTATCAATATTATAAAAAGGCGATTTTCTGAGTGTTTGCTGAGGAGTTAATCCCATAATAAAACGGTGTGCAGATAAGACAAAATTGCCGCCATCTTTTGGGTTGCCGTTTTCTGGTTTACGCCACCACGCACCACGTTCCATTGTCTCGGCGCCGCCAGTACTATAAGGCAAATTTATGTCGATTTTTGGTATGTAAAGTCGATTTTCGGTAATTTTATTCTCAGTTTTAGTGATGAGCTGAGTGGTGTGGTTGTCTTTTGGGTTGATGTTTTGCGACAAAATAAGGGGCGTGCCGATGAGAGCAAGCAAATAAACTCCGCCAAGAATCATTAAGATTGCGATTATTGGCAGAATGTAATTTTTTCGCCGTTTTGTTGACGACTTCAATTGTAGTGACATGACTCAATTATAGCACTATACTCATACGGTATAATCGTGGGAGGGGATAGGAGCGGTGTGCTACATGAGGTAATGGGGGTTGAATTATTATGATTTTTATGCTATAATTTGCTATTATGAATAAAGAACCTACACTCCCTAATAAGCCACTCTGGGTGCCGGAAAGAGAATTTCTTGATGAAGAAAATCGGCAGTCTATAATCAAAATCTTAGGCGTTGTCGCAGCAGATCGTTCTAACCAGCAATTTGCTGAAGCCGCGCGGGCAGTTGCTAGTGATGTTGAGAGTGGTGGTGAGTTAGCGCCAGGTTCGCGAGATTTCATGTGGGCGCGCTTTATGGGTGTCCAGCATGGCACTATGGAAGGTGGCGACGGTAAGGTACGGGTTAATGAGGAAAACTATTCTAGGTTGCGACCGTTGGCTGAACAGCTACACTATGGTGATATGCGTTTTCTAGAGTCAAATCCGGCCGATAGTACCGTAGAGTATGGTAGTAGTATTGTTCTAGGTGGATCAGCAGAAGAGATGCCAAAACGTCTACAGGCTGCGCGAGGTAAAAATCCACGAGATATCGCCGTTCAGGACACGTATTTACTAGTTGGACAGCGCCAGCGCTGGAATGGTATACCAACCGAAAAAGATCCTGATGCCATTTTGGCGGCAGTATCGAGATCACTTGATGGTGTTGACATGGACAAGCTCAAGGAAAAATCACCTTGGCTGCGGGATGAGCTACGCAAAAAGGTTGAGGCTGGTAGTTGGGATGAGGCATTCGCTACGGAGATGGCGATTGGGCGGCTGGGTCTTGAGGCTTACTTTGATAGGCATGGCTTAATTGACTGGGAGAATGGTATTGAGGAGACTGCACCTACCGACAACCAGCCAAGTATACCGGGTGTTCCGGATCGAGAAAATGTCTTAGTAACGTATCACTTGCTCGATGACACTCGTGCAACATTGCTAAATGCTGCTGCGGTGCCGAGAAAGCGCGGTGTCCCACGACCAACGAGTGATAGTCAGATCAAAGAACTACTAGATCTAGGTGTCCTAGAGCGCAATAAAGAACATCCTATCAGCATCATTACAGATTCACCACACTATCTTCGAGCCGCTACTGATGTCGCTATTCGGATATTGGCGCACCCCGAGACAAGGGATATAGTCATTACTCCCCCCGTCTCGCCGTATAGGCCGTCAAGCCCAGAGAATGTCCTAAAAGCACTAGGAGAAATTCCGGCAACCTATAAGGCCGATAAGCGTGTTCACGCCGTATTGCGTGGCGAAGATCCGGACGCTAGAGAGCTGGCTGATTTGTAGGAAATACGAAGCGGCAAACAGAGTTAAACGGTTAAGCCAGGCGCTATAGGAGCAAATGTAACGTGTATTGTATGGTGAGCTGCCGTTCATCAAAGTAGATTGATTTTCAGAGTGAATTGTGTCTAGTTTTGGCTTTCTATAAAGCCTATAAAGCGCACACTGCTGTGATATAATAAAATACGCGAATATAACCCGCAGACGGTGATGGATGCGTGGTGTGTTGACCGGTAAACTAGCACGCACCTGTTACTGTCTTTGCGAGAAAGAGAGGATCTATGGCAATTATCAATCCAAGCGGCAAGGAGATTTTTAGTGTTACCACTGATTTTTGTGGTCGGCCGCTGACTTTAGAGGTGAATCGCGTCGGTTTTAGGACGACTGGTAGTGTTTTGGTGCGCTATGGCGACACTGTAGTTTTGGGCAGTGCTCAGGTTAGTCCGCGTCCAGTGCAATTGGATTATTTTCCATTATCAATTGATTACGAAGAAAAGTTTTATGCAGCAGGTAAGATTTCTGGCAGCCGATTTATCAAGCGTGAAGGTCGTCCAAGCGATGAAGCTGTGTTGATTGGTCGATTGATTGATCGTCCGATTCGTCCGCTTTTCCCGAAGGGTTATAGACAGGAAATCCAAGTCGTCGCGACTGTTTTGAGTATGGATCCGAGTTTCCGCCCAGATGTGATTGCGATGATCGCTGCGTCTAGTGCGCTAATGTTAACCGGTACGCCGTTTGACGGTCCAGTGGCTGGTTTGCGCGTGGGTCGAGTGAACGGCGAATTTAAGGCGTTTTTGACTCCAGAAGAGCGCGAAAAGTCAGATCTTGATTTGGTTGTGGCTGGTATTGAAAGTGGTATAACAATGGTCGAGGCTGGCGCCAAAGAAGTTTCGGAGGATGTTATCGTTGATGCTATGGCGTGGGCCCACCAGATGATGCAGCCAGCAATTGCCTTGCAGCGCGAATTGGCGGAAAAAGTTGCGCCAGCACAGCAGGAATATGATCTAATTTTGCCAGACGAATCAATTCAGCAAACGGTTAACGCGTGGGCTGATGGGAAATTTGGTGAGAAAATCCGTCGTCCATATCCAGAACGCAATGAAATGATTGGCGAAATTCGCGCCGAGTTCCATGAGGCGATGGTGGAAAAATTGGGACTGGACGAGGAAGAATATAGCGAAGTTCGTGGCGATTACGATGAAGCGTTCACTTTGGCTCTGCATAAAGATGTTCGCCGGGGAATTGTTGCTGAGCGAGTTCGTCCTGATGGTCGACAGTTGACCGAGATTCGTCCGCTCAGCTCGGAAGTTGGATTCTTGCCGCGCGCTCACGGTTCCAGTTTGTTTACACGTGGCGTGACTCAAGGAATGAATATTGTGACTTTGGCGCCACTGAGTTATTCGCAATTGATTGACACTATGGAAATTACCGACGGTGAGCGACGTTATATGCATCATTACAACGCGCCGGGCTATACGGTTGGCGAGGTCAAGCGAATGGGCAGTCCAGGTCGACGTGAAATTGGTCACGGATACTTGGCGGAACGTGCTTTACTTCCAGTTTTGCCAACTGAAGAAGATTTTCCATACGCTATTCGCTCAGTTACTGAGATTATGAGTCAGAACGGTTCGACTTCGATGGCGGCGACTTGTTCTAGCTGTTTGGCGTTGATGGACGCTGGTGTACCAATTTCAGCTCCCGTGAGTGGAATTGCAATGGGATTGATGATGGACGGCGACACTCCGTATGTGTTGAGCGATATCGCTGATGCTGAGGACTTTGCTGGTGATATGGACTTTAAGGTAACTGGAACTTCAAAGGGTA